>VBFX01000166.1 GCA_005889395.1 Chloroflexota bacterium | reverse complement strand
GCTGGTGCGCGAGAGCGTGACGTTTTTCGACGACCTGCATCAGCGCGTCGACATCGGGCTTCGCCATCAGGGTTACCTGTTCGTCGCTCGGAGTCAGGAGGGGGCTCGGGCGCAACAAGACCTGGTCGCGGCGCAGCGAGGGTGGGGACTCGATGACGTCGAGCTGCTGGACGGCGTGTCGGCGCGGCGGCGCTTCCCCTACCTGGCGGATGACATCGTGAATGCGCGCTTCCGCCAGGGCGACGGCTGGCTCGAGCCGCGACGGCTGGCCCTGGAGCTCGCCCAGGCGAGCGGGGCCCGCTTCGAGACGGGTCGAATGGTGACCGGCTTCGTGCGACAGGGAAATCGAATTCGCGGCGTGCTCACGGCCGATGGCTCGATCGCGGCGGAGACCGTCGTGATCGCGGCGGGCCCGCTCTCCGGGCCGCTCGGCAAGCTGGCAGGCCTCGACCTGCCGCTGGCCACGGTCCGCCGGCAGAAGCTGATCATGCCCGAGGTGCCGCAGGTGCCGCCGGCCGCGCCGATGACGATCGAGTTCGAGACCGGCGCGCACTGGCGGCCCGCAGGGGCGGGCGCCCACGCGCTCTGGACGGCTCCGGCACCCGCCGAGCCGCCGCTCGACGACGTCCCCACCTCGGCGGCCTTCGCCTTTGGCCTGCTCGATCCGGCCAGCGATCACGCGCTGGCGCGCATCGTTCCCTTCTGGAAAGAGGTCTGGAGGTCGTCGCGGCTGCAGTGGTGGTTGCAGGCGGGCCAATACACCTACACGCCAGATCGTCGGCCACTCCTGGGACCGACCCAAATACCTGGACTAGCGGTCAACACTGGCTACAGCGGCCACGGCATCATGGGCAGCATCGGCGGCAGCCGCCGTGCCATCGATGCGATCACCGGGCGGGTGAAGCCAGAGGAGAATCCGTTCCGCCCCGATCGCCCGATGCAGGCCCGCTCCTTCGACATCCTCTAGCCACCATTTAGACTTTCGCGGAATGGAAGCCGAGTGGTCCGAGCAGGAGCTGCAACGCCGTCAGAAACTGCAGGCCCTCCGCTCGCAGGGCATCGAGCCATACCAGAGCCGCTTCGACCGAACCCATACCTCGAAGGAAGCCCTCGCCGTGTTCGAGCAAGTCGAGAAATCCGCCGGGGCCGACGCCCGCACTGATCGGGTCGCGCTCGCGGGCCGCCTGGTCGCGATCCGGGTGATGGGGAAGGCCACCTTCGCCCACATCCAGGATCACACCGGTCGCATCCAGCTGCTGGCGAAGGTCGACAAGCTCGGGGAAGAAAGCTACAAGCGCTTTACCGACCTCGACCTCGGCGACATCATCGGCGTGCACGGCACACTCTTTCGCACCAGGCGCGGCGAGATCACCGGCGAGCTCGAGGATTTCGTATTGCTCGCCAAGGCGCTGCGACCGCTTCCCGAGAAGTACCACGGCCTCAAGGACAAGGAGCTCCGCTACCGGCAGCGCTACCTGGATTTGATCGCGAATCCCGAGGTGATGGACGTCTTCTTGACTCGGAGCCGCATGGTGGAGGAAACGCGCACCTTCCTCAAGGGTCGCGGTTTCGTCGAGGTCGAAACACCCGTCCTCCAGGCGCTGGCCGGTGGGGCGGCCGCGCGGCCCTTTCGCACGCACCACAACGCGCTCGACATGGACCTCTATCTGCGCATCGCGCTCGAGCTCTACTTGAAACGGCTCATCATCGGTGGCTACGACCGCGTCTACGAGATTGGCCGCATCTTCCGCAACGAGGGGATGGACCAGTGGCACAGCCCGGAGTACACGATGCTCGAGCTCTACCAGGCTTACACCGACGTCGAGGGCATGTTGGAGCTGACCGAGTCGCTGGTCATCCACCTGGCCGAGCGCGTGAAGGGCACGCCGACGATCCAATATCAGGGCCAGGAGGTCGCGTTCACGCGACCCTTCAAGCGGATCGAGATGGTGCAGGCGGTCAGCACGGCCGTCGGCCAGGACGTGAGCCAGGCCGATGAGCCCGCGCTCCAGGCCCTGATCAAGAAACACAACATCGAGCCCAAGCCCGGGTTGGGATGGGGTGGGCTGGTCGCCGAACTGTTCGAGGAGCTGGTACAGGACACCCTGGTCCAACCGACGTTCGTGCTCGGACACCCGGTCGAAGTGTCGCCGCTCGCCCGCCGGCGCACCAGCGACCCGCGGCTGACCGACCGGTTCGAGCTCTTCCTCGCCGGAGAGGAGATCGCCAACGCGTTCTCGGAGTTGAACGATCCCGATGACCAGCGAAGCCGGTTCGAAGACCAGGCGCGGGCTCGCGCCGCGGGCGATGAGGAGACGCATCCGATGGACGAGGACTTCCTCACCGCACTCGAATACGGCTTTCCCCCGACCGGCGGCATGGGCCTGGGGATCGACCGGCTGGTCGCGATCCTCACGGACCAGCCATCGATCCGCGACGTGATCCTGTTCCCCAGTCTGCGTGCCCGCCATGCTGAGCCTTAGCTTCATTCGCGAGCACCCCGACCTCGTTAAGGAGGGCGCGCGCAAGAAGGGCGAGCCGGCGCCGGTTGACGAGATCCTTCGCCTCGATGCCGAGCGCCGCGACGCGATCACAAAACTCGAACAGCTCAAGGCGGAGCAGAACCGGCGATCCGCGGCGATGGCGAAAAGCCGCGACGAGGCGGCGGTCGCGGAGCTGCGCCGTATGCGGGATGAGGTCAAGGCGCTCGAACAGAAGGTCGCGCCCATCGATACCCGCCTCAACGCCCTGCTGCTCGAGGTCCCGAACCCGCCGGACGACTCGGTGCCGGAAGGAAAAGATGCCGGCGGCAACGTCACGGTCCGTACCTGGGGCATCGAGGGTCGCAAACCACCGGCCTTCAAGATGCGGCCGCACTACGAAATCGCCGAGCGGCTCGGCATCATCGATTTCGAGCGCGCCGTCAAGGTCACCGGCTCTCGCTTCGTCTTTCTAAAGGGCGCCGGCGCCAGGCTCGAGCGGGCGCTGCTCAACTTCATGATGGACCTGCACATTCGGGAGCATGGATACACCGAGATCCTCCCGCCACAGCTGGTCAACCGCGCCTCGATGACCGGCACCGGCCAGCTCCCGAAGTTCGAGGAGGACGCGTTTCGAATCGAGAAGCGCGACCTCTTCCTGATTCCGACCGCCGAGGTGCCGGTCACGAATCTCTACCGCGACGAAGTGCTCGACGCCGCCGACCTTCCCATCAAGCACGTCGCCTGGTCGACGAATTTTCGAAGTGAGGCGGGCGCGGCGGGCAAGGACACGCGGGGCTATATCCGGTTACATCAATTCAACAAGGTCGAGCTGGTCAAGTTCGTCGCCCAGGCAACCTCGATGGCCGAGCTCGAGTCGCTCGTCAAGAACGCGGAGTCGGTGCTCCAACTGCTCGAAATCCCGTACCGCGTGCTGCTGATGTGTACCGGCGACATGGGCTTTGCCCAGTGGAAAAAGTACGACCTCGAGGCCTACGTGCCGGGTGACGATCGCTACCTCGAGGTCTCGTCCTGCTCGAACTTCGGCGATTTCCAGGCGCGCCGCGCCAACATCCGGTATCGCGAAAAGGGTGGCAAGCCGCAGTTCGTCCACACCCTCAACGGGTCCGGGCTGGCGCTCCCGCGCACGGTCGTCGCGATCATCGAGAATTATCAGCAGGAGGACGGCACTATCCGGGTACCCGCGGCGCTGCGCACCTATATGGGCGGTCTCGACGTCATTCGATGAGCGGGCACTAGCGGAAGAATCGTGGCCCTGGCGGGTTGGACCTGTCAGATGGCACTTCTCGACCCGACCGAGAGTCTCGATCCACCACATCGCCCGGCCTGGCGCAGTGCTCTCAGTACGGCGCAGTTCGGCCCGATTGCCGAGGATCTGCTCGGTGTGAGCCTCGCGGCCGCGGGTAGTGGTGCGGCGACCATAGCTCGCCCAATCGTCGACCGGGGTGTCGACCTCTATTTGCGGCGCCTCCGATCGCTACGTACCGTTCCCATCCAGGTCAAAGCTTTCCAATCGCTGACGCCGGACGGTAACGGGCGCTTCGACTTACTGGTCAAGGAAGTCATCGACGATCCCAACGCCTACCTGGCCATCGTGCACGTCCCGACGCCGCACGACCAGCTCTATCGACGTCTCTTCATGATCCCATTTCCTCTGTTCCGCGAACGATGTCCGCGCGGCATCGTCCAGGACCGAGAGTGCTTCTTGTTCAGCGGCAATTTCTCGGGCCTCGGCTCCGACCTTTGGAGTGAACACCTCCGCGACATCGACCGCCTGCCGGATTGGTTGGCGTCGATTCCGGACTGGACGTCGCCGATTCCGCCTGTGCCACATCCGCTGCGGTCCCAAGCGCTCGTCGAGGGAACGGCACTCACTACCTGGCGAGGAGACATTGGCCGGCTCTGGGCGGCGACCGAGCTCGAGCGCGCCGGCGGTGGGTCCATCGTCATTGCGCAAGACCGGATCCGTCTGGATACGGTGACGTTCCTGATTCACGACTTGTCCAGCCATCGCATTGCCGGATTGCACATCCGGACGGGCAAAGTCACGCCCGACCGCCGGATCCATTTCGAGGTTTCTCGCCCTCCCTTCTTCATCGACGAGAGGCTCTACGTTCTACTGGTCTTGCTGCAGCCGAACGATCGGGTCCACGATTTCTGCCTGCTCATCCCGTCGGTCGCACTACCCGGCCTCGGATACTCCTCGACGATTACGCTTGACCCGCTCACAAAGGGGTTCGCGCCCTATCGGGTAAAGGGTGACGAGGTTGCGCAGGCCTTCCTCAAGAGCGTATTTGCTACTCCCTGACCGCACGTATCATTGATGATCGCCGGAGGGATGGCCGAGTGGTCGATGGCGGTGGTCTTGAAAACCACTAAGGTGCAAGCCTTCGGGGGTTCGAATCCCTCTCCCTCCGCCATATTCCCAATTTGAAACGCCCATAGGGGCTGTCACCCGGAAATGAATGCGGCTTCGTGGTGAGGGGAGCCGGACGGTTACCGTGGACTTCGACGAGTACGTGCTTGGCGACGAAGCCTTTCCTTCGGCGACTCCGCATCGCCTCCGGAACGCTTGCGACCAGCCGGTTCAGGCGATCCGGCTCGTGGTCGGTCGGCACCGTTAGGCTTGACCCCTTCTTTGAGAAGGCCATCCGCGCGGTTCAGATTGGACTGGCGCTCGCGCATCGTGGGCAGCGCGCCTTCAACGGTCTGATAGCGCTGGCCGGCGACCAGCAGCTGCTCGGCGGGGAAGCGCGTGATCACTTCCGAGCCCGTCTTCGTTACGATCAGCTGCTCCTCGATGCGCGCCGCTTGAGAGCCATCTGGCGCCGGCCAGTAAGTCTCAAGCGCAAAAACCATGCCCTCCTCGATCACGTCGGCATGCTCAGGCGCGATCAGTCGGCTGATCACCGGCTTCTCCCAGATCGAGAGACCGACACCGTGCCCAAGCTGCAGGGCGAACGCCGCCTCCTCGTTGGGGAAGCCGAATTCCTGCGCCCGCGGAAATGCCTCGGCGATCTCAGCCGTTGTGGCGCCTGGCTTCACCCGGCTGATGGCATCGTCGAGGTAATAACGGCAGCGAGCGTAGGCATCGACCAGCGCCTTTGAGGCGCTCGCGATCGCAAACGTCCGGTAATAGCAGGTGCGGTACCCGTTGTAGGCGTGCAGGATGTCGAAGAACACCGGATCACCCGGTCGCATCACGCGGTCGCTGTAGATGTGCGGATGCTCGTTCTCCTTCATGCCCGGCCCCATCACCTTGTACAGCTCTTCGTAGGCGGCGTCGACCATCATGCAGGCGGTATCCAGCAGGATCAGCTCGTCATCGCTCTTGATCATGCGGGCCTGCAGCATGAGCTGCTGCCCGTCGATCACGTTGAGCCCTTCCTTTTGCAGGGCGAACATGATGGGCGGCTCGACGATGTCGAGGCCGACCGGGTCGTTTACCAGGCCAGCCTGCTCCAGCTCCACTTTGATCTTGTGCGCCACGTCTTCAGCCCGGCCCGCTTCCGGCCGGATTCCGCCGCGGAAATTGGTGATGCCTGCCCGCGACCGGGTGTCGAGCCATGGGCAATAGATCTGATGGTGCCGGGCCGCAGAACCGAAATCCCACATGATCGGCTCGCGGTCCTGCATCAATAGCGACCAGCGCACGAACTTGTCGTTGCTCCAGGTCCCGATGAGCGTACTCGTGATGTAGCGAATGTTGTTGGGATCGAAGCACACCAGTGATCCCAGCTCCGACGCGCGGAGCAGTCCCTTGATGCGATCCAGCCGCGCCACACGAAGCCGTTCGAAGTTGACCCGCTGCTCCCAGTCGACGCCCATCAAGCCGAATGTCCTGCCCATTGCTCGACACCTCCTCGGGCCAAGGTAGCAAATATCCTTGACCTTGCCCCCGACCCGGTCTACCGTTGGCTCGACGTCAGCTGAACGGAGGAAGGGTAAGCTGGGCAGGATGGCCGTCGAAGCCGCGCTCGGCGTTATCGACCGGCACTTCGCCGCAGAAAATGCGCACGATGTGGAGGCGACCCTGGCCACCTATACCGAGGACATCGTCTGGGACGACGTCACGCATCCCGCTTCTCCCTTCCATGGCAAGCAGGCGGTGGCCCAGGCCTACGGCGGCATCCTCGAAGCAATCCCGGACCTGAATCTGCGCAGCGTCCTGCGCTTCCAGTGCGGCGAGCACGTCGTCGACGAGTCGATCCTCACCGGCCATGTCGTTGGGGAGTTTGCAGGCGTAAGGGGCGGTGGCGCGCCGGTCAGTTTTCGCCTCTTGCATGTCTTCGATCTGCGTGATGGCCTGATCGCCCGCGAGAACGCCTGGTTCGACTCGGCCGCCGTAGTTCGTCAGGTTGAGAGGTTTCGTCTTTCGTCGGATCGCTGACCAGAGGAGGAATGAGCATGGCTGACCGGTTGTTGCTACGCGGCGGTGCCGTCGTCTCGATGGATCCTGATGTTGGGAACCTGCCGAAAGGCGACGTCCTGATCGAGGGCGACAAGATCGTGCAGATCGCCCCCAACATCCAGGCGGATGCCCAGGTTATCGACGTCACCGGGGACATCGTCATCCCGGGATTGATCGACACACACCGGCACACGTGGGAGTGCGCCATCCGAGGCTGCGCGCCGAATGCCACCCTCGACGATTATTTTGTCGAGGTCCTGGACACCTTCGCGCCGCTTTATCGGCCTGACGATGTCTACGCCAGCAACCTCGCCGGCGCCCTCGAATGCATCAACGCCGGCATCACGACGCTCCTCGATTGGTCGCACATCAACAACACCCCGGAACACCCCGACGCGGGAGTGCGCGGCCTGCAGGAGTCCGGCATTCGCGCCGTGTATGCCTACGGCAGCGCGAACCTGTCGCTCAACGACTACTGGAATCAAAGCAAGATCGTCATTCCCAAGGACGACGTGCGCCGGGTACGCGATCGATATTTCTCATCGAAAGATGGCCTGCTGACAATGCAGCTGGCCACCCGCGGTCCAGGCTTCTGCGTCGACGACGTCGTTACGCAGGAGTGGAAGATGGCGCGCGAGCTCGGCCTTCCGATTACGGTCCATGTCGCCATGGGCCGGCTGGCCGGGCGGTTCGGCATGATCAAACAGCTGCAGCGGCTCAATCTGCTCGGCTCCGACACCACCTACATCCACTGCTGCTACTTCAGCGATGAGGAGTGGCACCTGGTCAAGGACACCGGTGGCAAGATTTCGATCGCCTCGCAGATCGAGATGCAAATGGGCCATGGGCAGCCGCCCGTTGGCAAGGCACTCCGGCACGGGCTGCGGCCGAGCCTCTCCATCGATGTGGTCACCACCGCCCCCGGGGACATGTTCACCAACATGCGCAGTGCCTTCGCCGCGGAACGAGTGCTCGTCAATGCAGCAGCCTGGGAAGCGAATACGACAATTCCCCAGGACACGCTCACCGCGCATGGCGTGCTCGAGATGGCGACCATCAATGGCGCCTACACGGTGGGTCTCGAGCACCGAACAGGATCGCTGGCTCCCGGCAAGCAGGCCGACGTAGTCGTGATCGATGGCAAGGCTCCTGGAACCGCGCCAGTCATCGACCCGGTCGCCACCGTGGTCCTCGCGGCCGATGTCTCGAACGTCGACACGGTCATCATCGCCGGCAGGGTCCAAAAGCGCGATGGCAAGCTCGTCGCCAACTACGCCCGGGCGCGTGAGCTGGTCGAGACGAGCCGCGACTACCTGACGGCCCAGGCGGCGAAGAAGAAGCTGCAGCCCGTCGGATGAGCGTCGGTTCGGCGGTCTCCACCAGTCGACACCTGGTGCGGCGGGGCGGTGAATCCAACTTTGCCGTCCCGCCTGCGTTTGTCGATCGGAGCAAGGCTTTCCGACGCTGGGCGATTGTGGGGGAGGAGAGCCCGGCGGTCCATACCGGTTTTGCCATATGCACCCTCGAGGCCGGCGGCTGGGTCGCCGCACACGTCCATTCCTACGAAGAGAGCGTCTACCTACTCGAGGGTGAAGCCGAGCTCACGACCACCGAGGGAACGTTCCGCCTGGGTGCCGGCGATTACGGCGTCATTCCAGTGGGCATCATCCATTCCTGGCGGGGCCTTCCGAAAAGCGCCCGCTGGGCGCAGATGATGGCCCCCCAGCCTCGGTCCCGCTTCGGTTCCGACACCTACTTTCCAAAAGAAGGCTCCGTCCCTCCTGCCGCGAGGGTCGGGGAGGGGGTCGGTATTCCCATCGACGTCCGCGACCCGCGCACTCGGTCGTTCGGCCACATCGAGGTGTCCAACATGGATCTCAGCAAGCAGACCCAGGATCAGCTCGCTGTCTCCGCGAGCATGCGGACGGCGCTGCTGGTCTACAGCGGCATCACCGTGAAGATGATGGTGGACAGCGATCTCGGCGCTCAGCTGTCCACCATGTTCATGGTCCAGTACGAGCCCAATGGGGTCGCCGGCCAGCATGACCATCCCTTCGAGGAGACGTACCTGATCGTCGAGGGTTCTGTCGATGCAACCTTCGATGGCGAGGGCTACCGGATGGAGGCCGGTGACATTGCCTTTGCCGGCGTCGGTTGCGTGCACGGCTTTTCGAATCCGGCGACCACGCCCGTTCGCTGGCTCGAAACGCAGGCGCCGCAGCCCCCGGGCCGGCATTCCTATCGCTTTGCGCGCGATTGGGATTACCTGAGGTCGCGCATCGACCCATCGAACGTCTGATGGCCGACCCAGGCTGCGTCGTCGTCGTCGGCGGGACGTCGGGGCTTGGAAAGGAGGTCGCCCGACATTTCGCTCAACAGGGCGCCGAGGTCATCGTCTCGGGTCGCGACGCACAACGCGCGGCGAGCGTCGCCCGAGAGCTCGGCGGTCGAACCCGCGGCATCGGCTTCGATCTTGCCGAACCCTCAAGAATCACCGGCGCGCTCGACGGTGTTGGCAAGGTTGATCACCTGGTACTGGCCGCGATCGAACGGGACGAAAACAAGGTGCGCGACTTCAATACCGAGCGCGCCCTCAGGCTGGTGACGCTGAAATTGATCGGCTATACGGAGGTGATCCACGCCCTGGTCTCGCGCCTGACGGACGACAGCTCGATTCTGTTGTTCGGTGGCGGCGCGAAGGACAAGCCGTATCCGGGATCGACGATGGTTACGACGGTGAACGCTGCCGTTACTGGGCTGGTCCGCGCGCTGGTCATGGAGCTGGCGCCGGTGCGGGTCAATGCTATCCATCCAGGGATTGTCGGCGACAGTCCTTACTGGAGCTCGAAGCCGGCTCCTGTGCTCGAGGGACATCGATCGAAGACGCCAACCGGTCGGCTGCCGACAATGGCGGACATCCTTGACGCCGCCCTGTTCCTGCTCACGAATCGATCGGTCAACGGCATCAACCTACCCGTCGACGGCGGCTGGCATTTCATGACTTGGTGACACCCAGGACGCGTTTTCGCAGCCGGCGCATTCCGCTGAGCCACCGGTCGTAGTCATCGGCCTTGCGCCGAACGTACTCGGCCACCTCGGGGTGGGGCAGCACCAGGAAACGGCCGTCGCGCATGGCGTCGATAAGGGCCGCGGCCACCGCCTCTGGTTCGATCGCTCCTTCCCAGAGGAAGCCCCGTTCGCCCTCCCGCGCTAGCATCGCGGTGCGCACGCCCATCGGGCAGATGGCCGAGACGCCGATGCCCCGATCGCCGTAGGCGATCGCCAGCCACTCGAAAAAGGACAGCGCCGCCGCCTTGGTCGTGGCATACGGCGACGCCAGCACGTGATTGAGGAGCGCAGCGGCCGAGATGGTACCTACGAAATACCCGGCGCCTCGCTCCAGCATCCCCGGCAGCACCGCTCGCGCGGCGTAGACGTGCGCCATGACGTGCACCTCCCAACTCTGCTGCCAGGCGTCATCCGGAGCCTTCGGCCCGCCGCCGAAGGCAACGCCGGCATTCGAGCAGTAGACGTCGACCCGCCCATAGGCGGCCAGGGTGCGCTCGACCAGCTCGCGCACCGCGACCTCAGCCCTGACATCGGTGACGACCGCCATGCCGCCCAGCTCCGTGGCCGCTGCCTCCGCCGCGTCGCGATCGACGTCGGCGACCACCACAGCGGCCGCGCCTTCCTGCTTGAAACGCCGGCACAGGGCGCGACCAATGCCGCCACCCCCACCCGTCACGACGATGACCGCGTCCCGGAGTTCCACGCTAGGCGAGCAAACGCAGCCCGCGCTGGATGAATCCCACGATCGTCCCGGTGCGGCCCTCGTAGCTCGGGTCCGGTCGCTTGCCGCGACGATGCAGCATCAAGTTGTAGCCGAGGATCGCGGCGTACTTGTAATAGGTCAGGCTCAGGGTCCAGCGAAATTCCGCCGGGTCGGCGCCGAAGAGGTCGCGCAGCGCATCGGGTTCCAGGCCGCGCGAGGCGCCCCACCCGCGCGCCTCCCCATCGTTGCCGCCCTGGAACACGACGCAGAGGCAGCACAGGTCGAGCAAGGGATGCCCCAGCTCGGCAATCTCCCAATCGAGCACCGCGCTGACCCGTCCGCCGGCAAACAGCATGTTGCCAAAGTGGTAATCGCCGTGCACCACGACCGGGTGCGTTTCATGCGGCAGTCTGGACGCCAGACGGCGGGCGAGATCGGGCGCGTCACCGGTGAGCTCTGCCGGTGCCCGCTCCATCAGCCAACTCCAGCGGTCCAGCTCGCCCTGCAGTGGCACCGGCGCCTCGCTACCGATGCCGCTGTGCTCGGGCGGCGTCGCCTGCAGCTGGTGCAGCACCTCGATCGCAGCGCGCGCCAGCTCGAGTGGATCCGACCCCCGCGCCGCGGCGGCCTCGATGCGCTCGCCCGGCAGCGCCTCCATCAGCACGTAGGGGCGCCCGTCAACTACTGGTTCGGTCGACATCGCGATGATCCCCGGCACCGGAAGGCCCCGCGCGTGCAGCGCCTGCATGATGCGGCCCTGTCGGGGGATATCGGCCGGGCCCGCGATCCTTGCTCCGGGTGGAGGCAAGCGGAGGACGGCACGCCGGCCGCTGAGCTCGACCCAATAGGTAAAGCCGGAGTGCCCCTCCGGAATCGGCTGCAAGTCGAGAACGGGCTCGCCGATCGCGCCGGCCAGGTCGGCGCGAATCACCGACTCGGCAACGGTCATGGCCCGGACCCCTCCAGGTGCGCCACGTCGAAGAGCGTACCGACCGCGCGGCGGTCACCCAGAGCACGCACGATGCTGACACCGGTAAACGGCGGATAGAGCCGGAGGGTCCCCGGGGAGAGGCGCAGCACATCGGCGAGGTAGTTGAGGATCGCGATCCCATGGCCGATCATCACCACCCGAGCGCCCGGGTGCGCCGCCACGGCATCGTCGACCGCGCGACGCATCCGCTCGGCCACCACCTCGGCGCGTTCATCGACGGTCAGCCTCCCTCCGGTGAATCTCGCCGCGGCTTCGCCGAGCCGGGCATCGAGGCGCACCTCGTCGCTCAGCAGGCGAGCCGTTTCCTGAGCCCGGCGAGCCGGACTCGCGTAGACCGCCGCCACCGGCAGCGGGCGCACTCGCTGCGCCAGGCGCTTCGCTTGATCCCGACCCCGAGCGCTCAGCGGCGGATCGTGGACGTCAGCCAGGTCGTCGTAGACGTCCGCGTGTCGCACCAGCCAGACCTCGGTCACGGCCTCGACGCCGAGCAGATATTGATGCTCCAATGAGCGCATGGCGCGGACGACGTCGTCGGCGGAGTCAGGGCGCGGCTGGCTCACGCGTCTCGTACTTGCGCAGCTCCAGCCGGCCGATCTGATTTAAATGGACTTCGTCGGGCCCATCGACGATCCGCACGCTGCGCGCGTAGGCATAGGCCTGCGCCAGCGGGACGTCCTCCGAGACGCCGGCCGCCCCATGCGCCTGGATCGCCCAGTCGAGCACGCGGCAGAGCATGTCGGGGGCGGCGACTTTGATCATCGCGATCTCGGCGCGCGCCGCCTTGTTGCCGACCGTGTCCATCATGTAGGCGGCCTTGAGCGTCAACAGCCGCGCCTGCTCGATCATGATGCGCGCCTCGGCGAGGCGCTCTAGCGTCACGGTCCGCTCGGCGACCGGCTTGCCAAAGGCGACACGCGATTTCGCCCGCCGGCACATCTTTTCCAGCGCGCGCTCAGCCAGGCCGCACAGCCGCATGCAGTGATGGATGCGGCCCGGACCGAGGCGGCCTTGGGCGATCTCGAAGCCACGGCCTTCACCTAACAGCAGGTTCGACGCCGGCACGCGCACGTCCTCGAACAGCACCTCTGCGTGCCCGTGCGGCGCGTCGTCGTAGCCGAACACCGTGAGCATGCGCACGATCTTGATGCCCGGGGTATCACGCGGTACCAGGATCATCGATTGCTGACGGTATCTGTCCGGGTTGTTGGGGCTGGTCTTGCCCATAAAAATGAGGATCTTGCAGCGCGGATCGCCCATGCCTGACGACCACCACTTGCGTCCGTTGATCACATACGCGTCGCCATCACGCACGATGCTCGATTCGATGTTGGTCGCGTCAGAGGACGCCACCGCCGGCTCGGTCATGGCGAAGCAGGAGCGGATTTTGCCTTCGAGCAGCGGCTCCAGCCACTGCTTCTTGTGCTCCTCTGTCCCGTAGCGCTCCAACACTTCCATGTTGCCGGTGTCAGGGGCAGAGCAGTTGAACACCTCCGGCGCTATAGATGAGCGGCCCATAATCTCACAAAGCGGCGCATACTCCAGGTTGGTCAAGCCGGCCCCGCGCTTGCTCTCCGGCAGGAACAAGTTCCACAGGCCCGCTTGCCTGGCCTTTGCCTTGAGTTCCTCCAGGATCGGCGGGATCTGCCAGCGGTTACCCTGGTTGAGCTGGGCGACATAGGTGTCCTCATTGGGGTAAATATACTCGTCCATAAAGGCTGCGAGGCGTTTCTGCAGCTCTTTCACCTTGTTCGAATAGGCAAAATCCATCGTCTTGTCCCTTTCTGCTGAACGGTTTTCTCTCACTTGAGCCCTTCGAGGGCCTTTTCCAACTCCGGCGCCGGCAGGATCTCACGCGGGTTCTCCATCACTCTTTTGAACCGTACGATTCCCTGCTTATCAATGACAAAGTACGCGCGGTTACTGAGCCTCTTTTCCTGATCTAACCAACCGGAGTAGTTGGTGATCACGTCAGGCGCCTCAAAAGCGCTCAGCAAGGGGTAATCGAGCTTAATCTGCTGGGCGAACACCTTTTGCGAGGCCCCGTGGTTAGTGCTAATCCCCAGTACCTTAGCGTTGAGCTTCTTCTGCGCCTGCTCCTCCTGCCCGGAGGAGAGTTGCAGGGTTCAGCCCGGGGTGAAATCGAGGACGTAAAAGAGCAGGACGACGTTGTCCTTGCCTTTGAAGTCCTTGAGGCACACCTGGTCCCCTGTGCTCGACGGGAGGCAAAATTCCGGGGCCGGAGTGCCGACCTCGACTCCGCCCTGGGCGCCGCTCACCAGGGCCAGCGTCAGCAAACCAGCGGTCAGCATGCTGCACCATATCGCTCGCATCTTTACTCCTTTTCGTTGTCAACAAGAAGGGTGGGTCGCGACCTTGTCATTACCCAAATCTTGCTGAGGCTTTCCATTGAATCCGCGACGAGCGTTGTAGGGGCACCCCTATGTGGGTGCCCTGGGGCTGGGCGGCCACGTAGGGCACTGGTGTCAAGATAAGCCTTCTCTCCTGCTCTACGCTTAAGGGTTCCCTCTCCCCTTATGGGAGAGGGACAGGGTGAGGGAGCGTCCGGCAGTGCTGCAGCCACCCACTAGCCCTCATCCTGACCTTCCCCCAAGGG
>VBFX01000332.1:2906-4393 GCA_005889395.1 Chloroflexota bacterium | reverse complement strand
CACACTGACGATCACGCTGCGGCGGTGGGCGCCAGCCGCGGTCTGGTTAATCCGACCGGCCTTGCGGTCCAGGGCCGGCCCACGCAGCAGACGCTCGAGTTCATTATTGGTGGCCGCCACGTTTGGCATGAGCACGAACGTGAACAACTCCTGCGCCAGGTACAAACGCATCAGCTCGTCAATCAAATTGGCAAACTCTCGTTCGTGCGGCTTCATGTCCGGGCTGGTCGCGTGGTGATAAGGCCGGCACAGGTCGCAGAGCCGGTTCTCGAATTCGCAGACGCGCAGCTTGCGGCCCGTCTGCCCCAAGCGTCCGTCCGCAGCCGCGCGCTTGGCATCGTGGTATAACGCCAGCAGTTGGTCGAGAAAATGCTGATAAGTCTTCTTGCGCGGGTACAGCAGCGCCAGACGAATCACCTTGCGCAGCAGATGCGCCCAGCACTTTTGAGCCAAGCGAAAGCGCTTGCAATAGACGGCGGCATCATCGCTGACGCCGATGCCATCGAAGACGTCGGGCGGCAGGATTTGGTCGAGCGTGGCGTCGTCCTTGTGGCAACCGAACAGGAATAGCCGCTGGCACTCGGAGGCGAACGCCCACAGCGAGCATCCGGTAGTGCCGACTTTCCAGCCGGTCTCGTCCATGCCGACCACCGCGGCGTGGGCAATCAGGTCGCATAAGACGTCGAACTCGCCTTCCCAGCTCGGGGTGCAGCCGAAGTTGACGCAGGTGCCGCCGGTCAGGTTCCGCTCGGCCAGGGCGACGGTGTGCCCGGCCCTGGCGGCGGTGATGGCGGCCGTCAGGCCGGCCGGGCCGCCCCCGATCACCACCAACTCGTACACCTCCCTGGGGCGGGGGGGGCTGCCAGTCGGTCGGGTGACCCTGGGCAATCGTCCGGCGATTCGGGGCGTCGTATGGGCTAATGCTGGCGGCAGACATGAGATACCTCCTTCGGATAGTTGGCTCCAGGACGGATGGCCCGGCGAACCACCGGCCGGGCCTCCATTCAGCGACACTCGCGCTGAGACACAAACACCTCAGACCAGGTAGGGCGCGGACACAGGGCGACCGCCGTATTCGGACTCACGCACGACAGCTTTGAGCCGAACCTGAGCGCGACAGCTCAGCGGACTGGCCCCCTTTGCTCGCTCGCCTTCCAGGCCTCGCCGAGCGTCCAGACCGAGATCCCGAGCAGGGCCAGGTCCTTGATGAGGAACTGCCCCGGGAGCGCGGAGAGGGCGGGGAAGCCGCCGGCAGTCGCCTCCCAGACGCCCGGCGTCGTGACCAGGAAGCTCAGGGTCGTGAGGAACATCCCGACCGCCAGGGCGCTGCCGAGGGCGGAAGCCCGAGGCCAGAACGGGCGGGCGGCGATGAGCAGCGCGATGGCGACCTCGACGACGCCCAGCACGGCCGAGAAACCCCGGACGCTCATGAGCCCGTAGACCCAGCTCATCAGCGGGCTGTTGGCGACGAACGGGCGAATCCCTTC
>VBFX01000332.1:0-2648 GCA_005889395.1 Chloroflexota bacterium | reverse complement strand
TGGCGAGCCCTTCCGCCATCGTCGGGTGGACCAGGATCGCATCGCGCAACGCCGTGTAGGGCAGGCCTGCGGTCATCGCTAATTGAACGATCGGGGTAGGCGCCTTCGTCCACTACGACGTGACGATGGGTGAGGGCGCAGTGCTCGCTGCCGACTCCTTCCTCATGAAGGGAGAGGATGTCCCGCCAGGCGCGCGCTGGGGCGGCAACCCGGCGAGGGAGATGTGAGATGAGCACTATCAGCCTGCGTGACCGGGACACGGTGACCACTGCGGAGCCCGGCTGGGAGTTCTCGGGCCCTGTTGCCGAAACAGAACGGATTGTCCCGATGGACGTGCTGCGTGGATTTGCGCTGCTCGGAATCCTGGTGATTAATATCCAATCGTTCGCGATGGTGGGCGCCGCTTACGACAATCCGACGGCGTATGGCGATCTGAACGGGGCAAATTTCCTGGTGTGGCTCTTTTCTCATTTGCTCGCGGATCAGAAGTTCATATCGATCTTCGCGATGCTGTTCGGCGCAGGCATCGTTCTCATGTGGCAGAAGGCGGAAAGTTCGTCCGGGCGAGCGGGGGGCGTAAGCCCCCTGTTGGTTCACGTCGCCGCCGGTTGTGGCTCTAACGATAAGGACAAGCTGCCAGGGCCGCCTGCAAGATCTTCATGCCGCGCGAAACCAGTATGGCCCCCGGGCAGCTTCATCCATTGGTTAGGCGATGATTGTTATTCGGAATCGACTCCCCCCCTTTGCTTTCACGCCTTTTCTTTCCTCTTTTCTTTCCTCCGACGCTGCTTGGCCGATACCGAACGAATGACCACCGGCCCGCGGCCGGTGCCCGAAAACGGCACGCGATTGCGAGCGATGGCCTCGTCGATCAGGCGCGCGACCTCCGGACGAGCGAGTGTGGACGCGCCCTCCAGGTTAATCGAGCGCGTCTGGTTGCCGGACCCCTGCAACAATTTCGCAGGATCCGGCAATTCCTTACCGCGATTGAAGTACAGTTTTACGCCGTTCGCGCTCGCGCGGATTGCCAGAACGCCCTCGTACCCATGCGTACCTGTTTACCGCCACTTTCACTTGTGTCCACTGCTTTTCGCGCTGAAGCCTTGCCCGGCCCGTTAGAATTGGGTTGCACCTCGGATGACCACCTCGCAGCAGACATCCCACACCCATGCCAACAGGCTTTCTTATGGGCAGCTCACCGCCTCTCTGTCCCGGCTGCGTCGAACGCGACCAGGAAATCGTTCGTCTTAAGGCACGCATCACCGACTTGGGGAGCGAAGTGCTCCGCCTCCGCCAGGAAATCGAGGACCTGCGCCGCGACAACAACCGCCAAGCCGCGCGTTTTCGCCGCCGCAAGCTGAAAAAACGCCGCAAAAAACCCGGCCGCAAGAACGGCCATGCCGCCGACGTTCGCCCGACACCCACCCCCGACCAAGTCGACCGCATCGTTGATGTGCCCTGTGCCGAATGCCCCGACTGCCACGCTCCGTTGCTCGATCCAGGGCTGGTCGTGCAATTCCAGACCGACTTGCCACCCATCGTTCCCCTCGTCACCCAGTTCAATATCGAAACCGGCTACTGCTCCTGCTGTCGCCGCTTTTGCCAAGGCCGCCATCCGGAACAAACCTCGGACGCCATCGGCGCCGCCGGCAATACGCTTGGTCCCGTCATCCTGACCATGGCCGCGGAACTCAAGCACCGCCTCGGCGTACCCTACCGCCGCATCTGCGATTTCTTCGCCACCTACTACGACCTCCACGTTTGTCCCGCTACCTTCGTGCGCGCCGAACAACGCCTGGCCGATCGCGCCCGGCCCACGTATCAACTGCTGCTCGACGCCTTACGTCAGGCCCATGTCGTTCATGCCGACGAGACCGGCTGGCGCATCGGCCGCGTCAATGCCTGGCTGTGGGTCTTCAGTTCCAAGGACACTACCATCTACGTCATCCGCACCAGCCGCGGCAGCGACGTGCCGTTGGAGATGCTCGGCGACGATTTTGACGGCTATCTCGTCGTCGATGGCCTGAAGAGCTATGACGTCCTGACCGTGGCCAAGGGACGCTGCAATGCCCATCTCTTGCGCCGCTGCAAGGAACTGACCGACAGCGTGCCCCCCAAGGAACAGGCGTATGTGCAACGGCTCAGCAAGCTGCTGCAGCGGGCCATCGCCTTGGCCCAACGCCGCGAGCAATACACCGCCGACGCCTATGCCCGTCGCGTCCAACATCTGGAAGATCGCCTCGATGACTGGCTTGATCGGCTGCCCCGCTCGGCCGGCGCCGATCTGGACCGCTTGGCGAACCATGTCGCCGCCCATCGCGGGGAATGGTTCACGTTCTTGCATGACCCGGAAGTACCACCCACCAACAACCACGCCGAGCACATGCTGCGGCCGGCAGTCATCACGCGCAAGATCGGCGGTTGCAACAAGACGCTCCTAGGCGCTGTCGTTCATGGCATCCTGTCCAGTCTGATGGTCACCTGCAAACGACAGGGCAAGCGTTTCTTGGATCTAGCCAAGCATCTCTGGTCCAGCAGCGACCCACCCGCGCTACCGCTGGCGGCTCTGCCGTCACCCTCTTGAACCTCTCGCCATTCCCGCAGACAATCCTGACAGGCCGCGCCAGGCGGTCCGTGTGCCCGTGCGC
>VBFX01000165.1 GCA_005889395.1 Chloroflexota bacterium | reverse complement strand
CGGGCGCCAGTGGATGCAACACGCGGGCCTCGCCGGTGAGCGCATGGCAGTGGAGCGTGCGGGCCGGTCGGGTCCCGATGACGGGCAGCCACTTGAGGCAGACGTGCCACTCCGCCCTCGGCGCCAGCTCACAGAGGAAGACCAGGCGGCCGTTGGCATACTCGGGCTTCGATCCCGCTTTCTCGACTTTCACCAGCAACGCGCGCCGGAAGCTCCGGTTGCGATAGGTGCTGCGAAGTTCCCCGATGCGAGGACGCCAGGTGGTCTGGAGATCGCCGCGCCGGATCAACCGGTGGTTTCGCACATCGAAGACGTCGGCGAAATCTGACTCGATCTGGATTTCCAGCAGAAGCCGCACCGGGTGCGTCGCATAATTCGTCAGGTCGTAGTCTTCGTGGACGCCTTCGAGGATGGTGCGCTCGAGACGAAACCCGACCGATCCTTCCGGCAGAATCCCATCGGCACTGGCGTCGGAGCTGGGCCCCAGGTGAAGCTCCGGCGTCATGAACTCGTAGCGCGCGGAGAAATGCTCGACGGTGATGGCATCGAGCAGCCGCGGGAGCCGGCCGTTGACCGTAACGCCGTAACCACTGACGAAGCGGGTGTCGCTGGCGTAGAAGCCGACATCGTCCTGGGCGACCATGGTGGCGTTCGGCTGGGAAATGAGGAACTGACGGTCATGGTTGATTGTCAGGGTCGACGGACCCACCGTGACGGGCATGGACTCGGCGGTATGTTAGCTGGCGGGGGACGGCGCTGTCAGTCGGCAAGCTCGAGAAGCGGAAACGCCCGGTGCCGTCGCGGAGGAACCAGGAAGTTCTGCCGCCGCGTCGCGGTGATGAATCGCTCGAGGCCGTTGTTTTCATCGGCAACGCTGTACTTTCGGACCAGGTCGAGCGACGCCTGGTTCCGCCGCATCCGGGCAAAGAAGTCCGCGGTCGGCACGAAAGCTGTGAACTGCAGCTTTGGCTGCGCGCTGCCGTCAGGGACGTCCAGCTGGTCGTAGCCCGGCCCGTCCATGCGAATGTGAATCGGCGTTCCATCGGCCGCGCGTGAGGATCGCTGGAGAGCAGCCAGATGCCCCATGCGATGCTCGCCCTGGAAGGTCTTGATGGCCGCCGCGTTGGCCCGAGCGTCGAACGAACCCTGGAAAACGTTCTCGAGGAACGCGGGACCGCCGCCGTCGGCGAACTGGTCAGGGTTGCGAGGTCCAGGATTACATGCGAGAGATGCTGGATGGCGCCATTGCGCATGTAGCTCCTGGGCCCGCAGGTCGTCAGCACCGCCGACCGGTTGCCCTGAAAGGTCGTAATCTCCGGCGGACCGCTCCCGCTCGCCTGCTGGTCGGCAAAGCCCATCCACATTGGCGAGCGGACATTGACCCGAGCCGCGAATGCGAGGCCCTGCTCATCGGCGACCCTCCGCGGCAAGCCCATCTGTTGGAACATCACTCGATTCGACGTGATGCTGAACAACCCGTTGAAGTGGGGCGACGGCACGGGCTGACCGTTGAGCTGATCGCTGCCACGGAGCAGCCAGTCGAGTACATCGCTGGTCTCCGCTAGTAGGTCGCTCCGGAGCGTCAGGAGAAGATCGTTGGCCTCGATCACAAGCGGGACGTTGTAGGTCGCCTTGCTGATCGCCGGGTTCGACGGTGCCAGATCGGTGGGACCGGGCACGGCCTCCTCCAGAGCCAGCCGATTTCGACTCGACCGCAGTCGCGGAATGTAGCCGCGCACCAGGGTGCCGCGGAGACCGCCGGGCAGCCGATTGAAATAGGGGACGCCATATGCGACGAAAACAAAGACCCCCGCCGGACTGAAGGGATAGCGCGACTCGATGGTGGCGAGCGCGGCGGTCAGCAACTTCTGGTCGGCCAGACTCGGACTGCGGCGCAGCGCCAGCGTGACGAAGCGCGTGAAGACCGGGCCAAAACGCACGATGACTCCGTCCACGGTTTGCGCCGGAGGCACAAACGCTCGAATGTCGAACTGGATATCGGGCAGGCTGTTGGGTGCTGCCATTGCCATTCGCTTCGTGGGCAGCGCAAGCAACTCAACGAGGCCCTGAGTGGACATGGCCAGGCCCGCCGCGGCAGCGGCCTTCAGGACGGTCCGACGGCTCACGGTGCGATCGATCGAGTTCTCCTGCATGACAACCTCCTTGACTCGGGCACGAATCAGCGGCGGGTCATCGCTCGGTCGGACTGATGGCGCGGGCCAGGTGCCAATCGCGCCGGCGCGGATTTCGGGGTAGCGTGGACCGCGCAACCTTGCAATTTCATGACGGTCGGGCGTGACTGGCGGGCCTTTCTCATGACGGCCTTAGCGCCCCCTCATGGCGGCGAACTCGACGGAAAAGTCCTACCGACTCGTCACCGCGGTTTCATGGTTTTCCGGCCGGCCACGCCTATGGCTGGCCGTTTGCGCGCGGAGGGTCGCAACGGGTCGCCGACGCGCTGGCCGAGATCGGTACGGGCGCCATCCTGGGCGAAAGTGCCCTGCTGGAGGGCGGCAGGCGGACCGCCACCCTGCGGGTGGTGACCGCGGGCCGGGCGGCCGAAGCGACGCCGAACAGGTTTCCGAAGAGGCCTTGGCGGAACTTGCCAAAGGCCATCGTCGGGAAGAAACGTAAACTCGCTCGGTGCGACTGTTCATCTGCGGAGTGCGGGGGTCGACACCGTCGCCCGGTCCGCAGTTCGTGCGATACGGCGGCAACACCTCCTGCGTGGCGCTGGCAGAGAATGGGCAGACCCCCAGGCTCGTGCTCGATGCCGGCACCGGCCTGCAGCGGCTGAGCCCGCTGTTGGACGGCCGGCCATTTCGCGGCTCGATCCTCCTCGGTCACCTGCACTGGGACCACACCCACGGGCTCCCCTTCTTTTCCGCCGGCGACCGGCCGGACGCCGAGGTCACGCTGGTGATGCCGGCCCAGGGTGATCCGGCTAACGTGCTCGCGCGCGTCATGTCGCCGCCCCACTTTCCGATCAAGCCCGCCGAGCTTCGCGGCAAGTGGCGTTTCCTCGGAATCCAGGAAGGACCCCGGGCGGTCGAAGGATTCGATGTCGTTGCGCGCGAGATCCCCCACAAAGGCGGCCTCACCTATGGCTACCGCGTGAGCGGGGCTGGAGCGACGATCGCCTATCTCTCGGACCACAGCCCGATCGCGTTCGGGCCCGGACCGGCCGGCTTCGGCGCCTACCATCCGGCCGCGATCGCGCTGGCGCGGTCGGCGGACCTGCTGATCCACGACGCCCAGCTGATCAGCGGCGAGTTCGCGTCGCTTTCCCCCATGGGGCATTCAGCGGTCGAGTACGCCATCGGCCTCGCCGAAGCGGCCGGCGTCAAGCGGCTGCTGCTGTTTCATCACGACCCGGCGCGGACCGACGACCAGATCGATGCGATCGTCGCGGCCCACCGCGGCAGCGCAATCCCAGTTGAAGCCGCCGCCGAGGACACTGTCATCGACCTTGGCTGATGGCCAGGTCGACGCGGTCATCGTCGGCGGAGGTCCGAACGGGTTGGCGGCTTCCATCGTTCTCGCTACCGCCGGCAAATCCGTCCGCGTGCTCGAGGCGGAATCAGCCATCGGCGGTGGGACGCGGTCGGAGGCGCTCACCCTTCCCGGATTCATCCACGACGTCTGCTCATCGGTTCTGCCGCTCGCCCACGCGTCGCCCTTTTTCCGCACCCTGCCCCTCGATGAGTACGGTCTGACCTACGACCATCCGCCGATCCCCCTCGCCCACCCGCTCGATGATGGCTCTGCCGGCGTGCTCGATCGGTCCGTTGGCGTGACGGCGAGCGGATTGGGGCGAGACGGCGCCGCCTACCGCCGGCTGATGGATCCGATCGTGCGGCATGCGGAGTTGTTGACCCGTCAGTTCCTCGGCCCCCCACGGCCGTCGGCGCACCTCGTGACGCTGGCCCGGTTCGGGATCCCGGCGCTTCGCTCGGCGGCGGCGCTGGCGGCCGGCCGATTTCGGAGCCCGCAGGCGAGAGCCCTCTTCGTCGGGCTCGGGGCGCACTCGATGCTCTCGCTACGCCGGCCGGCGACGGCATCGTTCGGCCTGGTCCTCGCCGCGGCCGGCCACGCCTATGGCTGGCCGTTTGCGCGCGGAGGGTCGCAACGGGTCGCCGACGCGCTGGCCGCCGTGCTCCGAGCCCGGGGCGGGGCGATTGCGGTCGGCTCCCGGGTGGCGAGCATGCAGCAGGTCTCGAGCAGTCGCGTCGTGCTCTTCGACCTGACGCCTCGCCAGATCCTTCCGATCGCGAGTGGCCGGTGGCCGGACGGCTTCAACCGGCAGCTACAACGGTTTCGGTACGGGCCGGGCATATTCAAGGTCGACTGGGCGCTCGATGGCCCCATCCCCTGGCGCGCGCCCGCTTGCCGGCAGGCCGGCACCGTCCACGTCGGCGGTGCCTTCGACGAGGTGGTCGCGGCCGAGGACGCGGTCGCCGCGGGCGGCGTCGCGGAGCAGCCCTTCGTGATCCTCGCTCAACCGTCCGTGGCCGACCCAACGCGGGCACCGGCCGGCAAGCAGGTCGGCTGGGCCTACTGCCATGTCCCGAATGGATCGATGGTCGACATGCGCGAGCGGATCGAGGCGCAGGTGGAGCGATTCGCGCCAGGATTCACCTCGCGCATCCTCGCGCGTCACGTCATGGGGCCGGCCGACATCGAACGCCACAACGCCAACAACGTTGGCGGGGACATCAATGGCGGGATCGCCGACCTCCGGCAGCTCTTCATCCGCCCCACGCGGCGGCTCTACGCGACACCCAACCGGCAGCTCTATCTCTGCTCGTCGTCGACCCCTCCGGGCGGTGGCGTGCACGGCATGTGTGGTTACTACGCCGCGCGAAAGGCGCTTCGGCGGGCCCGCTGGTCATGAGCCGCCAGCGAGTCCTCATCCTCGGTGGCGGCCACGCCGGCGTCCGATGCGCCCGCGAGCTGATCGCACACCGGCGGGCCGGTGACGAGATCGACATCACGATCGTCAGCCGCGAGAACGTCGAAGTCTGGCATGGGCTGATGCCACAGATCGTCTCCGGCGTTCTGCAGGCCCAGCATGTGCTGATCCCGCTGCGCGAAATCCTGCCGGGCGTCACCATCTACACGCGCGAGATTGAGTCGATCGACCCCGTCAAGCGCCAGGTCGTGCTCAGCCTGGGCGGCGAGAGTGACGAGGTGGCGCTCGAGGCCGATTACATGGTGATCGCGCTCGGCTCGGTCACCGACCTGTCTCGCTTCCCCGGCCTCACCGAGCACGCCCTGCAAACCAAGACCATCGGCGACTTCATCCATTTGCGCAACCACCTGATCGAGATGCTGGAGGCGGCCAGCGTGACGACCGACGCCGCCGAACGGCAGCGGCGTCTGACCTTCGTCGTGGCAGGCGCTGGATACGCTGGAGTCGAGATCGCCTCGGAGGCGAACGAGTTCCTGCGGGCCTCGCTCCGCGCCTACCCGATGATCGCGGCCAGCGAATTGCGCGTGGTCACGGTCGACATTCTTAACCGGGTGCTGCCCACCTTCAACGACCACCTCGCGCAGCGAGTGGTCGACCGCATGCGCAACCGCGGCATCGAGCTCCGGCTCGGCGTTGGCATCAAGGAGGCGACGGCCGGCGCGGTCGTGCTCGCCGATGGCTCGCGGATCGAGACGCGCAGCATCATCGCGACGGTCGGCATCGGGACCAATCCCCTGGTCCGCGGGATGCCGGTCGAGTTGCAGCGCGGACGGATTCCCTGTGATCCCTTCTGCCGCGTCCCTGCATGGCCGGGTGTCTACGCGGTCGGGGACAACGCCGCCGTTCCCGACGCCGCGAGTGGCCAGCCCTTCGGGGCGATGGTGATGGTGGCGTTTGGCGAAGGCCGTCAGGCGGCATACAACATCCTTGCCGAAGTCCGTGGCGAGCCTCCGGCGCCCTGCCATCCAGCGCGCTTTGGGGAGGTGGCCCTGCTCAGTCGGCGCTACGGTGTCGCCCAGGTCCGCGGCGTCGCACTGCACGGCTGGCCGGCCTCGCTGGTCTCGCGCGCCTTGTTCCTCTCCTTCATGCCCACCTGGCGCCGCCGTCTCGGGCTGGTGCTGCACTGGCTGGGAAGCGCCCTGATGCCCGACAACCTGACGCCGCTCCCGATCGGCCGCAGCAACACCGTCGTGCCGATGCGATTCGGCGCCGGCGAGACGATCGTGCGTGAGGGTGAGCTCAGTGGGCGTTTCTACGTCATCACGGCCGGCGAGGTCGAGGTGCTCCAACTTGTCCACGGTGACGAGCAAGTGATCCGCAAGCTCGGACCCGGGGATCACTTCGGCGAGATCGCGGCTCTCGGCGACAGGCGCCGCACCGCGACCGTTCGCACCCTGACGCAGACCAGCGTGCTCAGCCTGGCCCGCCAGGATTTCGCCGCTCTCGTCGAGCACCTGCCGGCACTGCAAGATGCCCTCACCCAACAACGCCCCAACACCAGATTTCAGCCTCCTGGCTAGCATGGCCAGAGAAGTGCCTGAATCGTCGGCTCGGAGCCGCGTCTGCAATGTTCTCGTCATCGGCGCCGGCGCGGCCGGGCTGCGCGCGGCGATCGCCGCCACGCAGGCGGGGAGCCAGGTGCTGGTGGTCGGGAAACGGGACCGGCTCGATGCCCACACGGTCCTGGCGGCCGGTGGCATCAACGCGGTGTTGGGCACGCGTGACCCGCAGGACACCTGGGAGCAACATTTCGCCGACACACTCCGGGAGGGATACTTCCTCGGCCATCCACGGGTCGTGGAGATCATGGCGCGGGAGGCGCCAGACGCGGTGCGTGAGCTGGCGGCCTGGGGCTGCCGCTTCGCGACGCTCGAGGATGGCCGGTTGGACCAGCGCTTCTTCGGTGCGCATAAGTATCGGCGGACCTGCTACGCCGGCGACTACACCGGGCGGGCGATTCTCTACACACTGGCAACGAAGGCACAAGAGCTGGGGATCCCGGTTATCGAGGACCAATATGTTTCGCGTCTGCTCGTTGCGGATGGCGTCTGTTTTGGCGCCTATGGGTTCGACCTCGTTTCGGGCGAGCGCACGGTCTTCGAAGCCGACGCCGTCATCCTGGCGACCGGCGGCCACACCCGGCTCTGGCGTCGCAGCTCATCGCGCCGCGACGAGAACTACGGGGAGGGCATGTTCCTAGCGCTCGAGGCCGGTTGCCGCCTGATGGATATGGAGCTCGTTCAGTTCCATCCAACCGGGATGCTGACGCCTGAGGAGATGGCCGGCACCCTGGTGACCGAGGCGGTGCGCGGAGAGGGCGGCCGCCTCTACAACCGCGATCACGAGCGGTTCATGCACCGCTATGACCCGAAACGGATGGAGCTGAGCGCGCGGGATCGGGTCGCCCTGGCGATCTACACGGAAATCATGGAGGGCCGCGGCGGCCCCAACGGCGGCGTCTTCCTCGATATCTCGCATCGACCGAAGGACGAGATCTTGGAGAAACTGCCGAGGATGTATCGCCAGTTCATCGAGTATCAAATGCTCGACATCTCGAAGGAGCCGATGGAAGTCGCGCCGACGGCACATTACTCGATGGGCGGCATCGCCGTTGATCCGCAGACGCACGCCACGGAGGTGGTTGGCCTCTACGCCGCCGGCGAATGCACCTCCGGGCTACACGGCGCCAACCGCCTCGGGGGCAACTCGCTTGCCGAGACCGTCATCTTTGGGCGACGAGCCGGTGCCGCCGCGGCCGCGCACTCGAGAGAATCCGAGGTCCAGCGTCGCTCCAAGACGGAAGTCCAAGAAGCGGCCGACGAGCTGCAGCGGCTGATCAAGCCGGGCACCGAGCTGGCACGTCCCCTGCAGCGTGCGCTCCGCAATTTGATGTGGGAGCACTGCGGCGTCGTCCGCGATGAGGCCGGGATTCGGGACGGCGTGCGGAAGCTTGGTGAGCTGGGGAACGCGGCGCAGACCGTCGACATCCGCCCCGGAGAGGAAGGATGGTTCGAGCTGGCGCATGTCCTCGATCTGCGGGCAGGGCTCCGAACGGCAGAGGCGACACTTCTGTGCGCGCTCGAACGCCGCGAAAGCCGGGGTGCTCACAACCGATCCGACTTTCCCGCGCTCGATCCGGCCATGCAGCGCAACATCTACGTGCGGCTCGAGAGGCGCGAGGCACCGCTGACCATATGGAACGAAGCGGTTCCGGGATTACCGGAAAACCTGAAGGCAGCGCTCACCGACGACGAATTGCCAGTTGCCGGGAGGCTGTTGGAGTAGACCCGGACAATTCCCTCCCCCGCTTGGCAATTCCCTCCCCCGCTTGCGGGGGAGGGTCAGGGTGGGGGCCTTAGGAACGTCGGTCGGACATGAGGATCTCGGCGGTCGCCGCCGCCGCGGCGCCATAGGCAAGGTGCCCGAGGAAACCCCGAAGGTGCGTCGACACCGGATACGCGCTGTCGGGTGCGCTCAACCCGAGCGCCGGCGTCAGTCCCTCGTCGACGACGAGGAAGAGCGCCATTGCCGAGATCAACCCAGCAACGAATGGATTGAGGTGGAGCAACCGGCGCAGGCCAACGTAGAGCACGCCGCCCGTCACGCCCACCGTGTAGGGCGCCGCCGCGGCAGCGGCCTTCACCTGCTCTTCGGTCAGCTTCACGCCCAGCCGATCCGCCACCTTTTGGACACCGATCTCGTACGGTGACCCGGGGCTGACCGCTTTCTCGCGCGCCTTGTCCGCCTCGGGCGCCAACTCATAGAGCTTCGTCGTGACGGGGTTCATCACCTTCGTCCCGACGTAACCCCCCACAACACCCGCCGCCGCGCCCGAAATCAGCTCCCTCGTACGCAATGTTTTGCTCCCTCGGGTCCACGGTCTCTATTGGTTGAACCAAGCCTCGATCTTGCCCGGCGTGTCGAAATACCCCGTCGGAAACGTGCCTGGCGGCTCGGGCGCCGGCGAACCCGCTGCTCCAGGCGAGCCTTCCGGGAGCAGGAAAGCAAACTTGGTTACACCTGCCCGGTTGTATCGCGGAATGACATGCTCATCGCGCCACGCCGCGATGTCGGCGCCGGGACGATGGCGAAACTCACGGACGTTAATGACGAGGTGGGGCTGCCGCCGCGTCTCTGCCTCAGCCGAAAAGCGGTCGAGCCAGGCCCGGAAATCGTCATCGGTCATCGACGCGCTACCCTCGAGCCACTTCAGTTCGAGCATCTGGTGATCCCAGTCTTCGAGCAGAACCCCAAACTGATCGCGGTACAACTCTGTACGGACGCCGGTCTTGCTTGCCATCAACCCGCCTCCTCCCCGCCCCTTGTCGGAATTCGTCACAACAATACGCCCACGTCTCGCGACGGCAACGGGCGCGAGCTGACCCTCCCCCGCTTGCGGGGGAGGGTCGGGGTGGGGGCGCATTAGAGCGAGTTAGCTCGCCTTGTTGGCGAATTCGTTCGTGTAGGTCTCGCTGAGGTTGGCGCTCTTGCCCTTGAAGCTCGAGACAAAGTTCTGCTCGATACTGAGGATGGTCTGCGGTCCAGCGGCCGGCATCTTGCAATCGGTTCCGAAGATGGACAGCTGGTTTTGGAGTGCCGCAACGTACAGGTCCTTGCTCGGAACCAGGTAGTCCGGGGGCATCTTGTCGGCGATTTCCGCCGCGGTGTGGGCCTTCATCCACTTGAGCGTCTTGACGTAGACGTTGACCAGCCGCTGGGCGACGTCCTTGTGGCTGTTGACCCAATCGTTTTTGGCAAAGATGCCGATGAACGGGTAGTCGCCGCCAAGCGCTGCCTTGGTGGTTGCAGGGGTCCGCAAGTCGATCAGAACCTTGGCATCACCGCTCTGCAGCAGACGGGTGATGGTGGGCTCAGTCGTCATCCCAGCATCGATCGTGCCGTTCTTGATGGCGGCGATGAAGGTGTTGCCGGCGCCGACGGCGACGAAGTGCGCGTCGGATCCGCTGTATCCGGCCTTGCCCAGGAGCGCCAGCGTGATCGTGTGCGTACCCGAGCCGATGTCGGTGACCCCCAGGTTCTTGCCCTTGAGATCCGCCGCGGACTTGATCGAGGCTGCCTTGCTGGTCGCGACCATCTCCGCCTCACCCGGCGCGATGCCGAACTGGCAGATGGTCTCGATCTTCTTCCCCAGGGCGTTGAGCTCGACGGGGTGGCTGTACGCGCCCGAGCCGGCGTCGACGTTGCCGGCGACGACCTCGAGCTCGGTTCCCTGCCCGGAGCCCTCGTCGACCAGCGTGATGTTGATCTTCTCGGCATCGAAGTAACCGAGCTGCTTGGCGAGCATGTTCGGCAGGTAGATCTGCTTGTTGAGACCACCGACCATCATCTTGAGGTCCACTGTCTGCATCGCGCCAGGCGAGCTGCCCGACCCCGCGTTGTTCGAGGTCCCACCGCACGCGGCCAGCGCAATGGCCAGCGCCGTCATCCCGCCCACCGCAAAGAACGTCCGATGTCTAGATGCGTTTATCAATCGTTTCTCCTCCCTAAATCGGTATTTCGCCACTGACACGACTGGGTCGCCATTTGATGAGCCGGTTTTCGAGCGCGCTGATAAGACCCTCGGCGATCAGCGCGAGCACCGCCAGTACGAACATGCCCGCGAACACTCCGTTGACGTCGAAGGTGTGTCCGGCGTTGTAGATGAGCTGGCCGAGGCCGGCCGTGGCCCCGAACAGCTCCCCCACCACGGCGCCGACGATTGCCAGGCCGAAACTGATGTGGAGGCTGGCGAGAATCCATGACAGCGCGGATGGAATGATGATCTCGGTCGTCAGGCGGCGGTTGTTGGCGCCGAGGATGCGGGCGTTGGCGACCAGGTTGCGGTCCACCTCGCGCACCCCCTGGAAGGCGTTGAAGAAGACGACGAAGAACACCAGTACGACGGCAGTCGCGGCTTTGCCCCACAGCGACAGCCCGAACATGATGGCGAAGAGTGAGCCGAGGACGACGCGCGGGATGGCGTTCGCCGCTTTGATGAAGGGCGAGAGCGTTTCCGCGAGCAGCTCGATCCGGCCGAGCAGGATACCGAAGACGATGCCGAGCAGCGAG
>VBFX01000331.1 GCA_005889395.1 Chloroflexota bacterium | reverse complement strand
CCTCGCCCCCTCCACGAAGTTGGTGCCGTGCAAAGCTATCAATGGCACGTCCTGAACAAGAACGAAAGCTGGCTGACGGCCGCGGTACGCACCGAATACGCCGGCAGCTATATGATCGAGCGTCCCTTCCAGCAGGTCCTGGGCTCGATGAAGATGATCGCGGGCACTGCCTACATGATCAGGGCGGGTCTCTTGAAGGAACTGGGCTGGGGTCGCAGTCTGACGGAAGATTGGGAGCTCACCCTTCGCCTTTATGCGAAGGGCTACAAGGTCGTCTACACGCCCTATGCAGAGACACCCGCCGAGTGTGTCGCGACCTTTGGGCGACTCGCCCGCCAGCGGATGCGCTGGGCCGAGGGTCACAGCTACAACGTCAACAAATGGTTCCTCACCATCCTCCGATCGCCTCGATTGAGCCTGCTGGAAAAAGCCGAATTCATCTATTACGGCCTCTACTACCTGCAGTCCGCGCTGTTCCTGCTGGGCTCGGCTGCCTGGCTCGCCTCGGAGATTGTCCTGCGCGTCCATATCCCGGAGTGGGCGGTCTGCTGCTCGAGGGCTCGCCGCGCCGCGACTACCAGGGCGTCCTGGGCGCGGTCGCGCTGTCGTTCCTGCTCGTGCCCTTCCAGGCGTGGGCGTCGGTCAAGGGCCTGTTCGAACGGCGCGAGGGTGGCTGGTTCCGCACGCCAAAGACGGGCCGCATCACCAATCGCGTCGAACACCTGCCGCAGCGGAAGAGCCTGAACATGTGGCTCCGTCCGCAACCAACCACACCGAACGCGGGTGGTCGTCGCGCGGGTCGCACGTTTCGCCTCGTCTGCATCGCAGCCCCCATCCTCGTGCTGACGATCCTCGGCATTGGCGCGGCAACCGCGCCAACGGTGCTCGCGGCCAATGTCTACTACCTCCACAATCCAAGCGGTGCCTACACCATGGACAGCATCCCGACGAACGGCACGCCGGCGAAATTCCAGATGGACAATCCGGGCGTGACGCAGACCTGGGCCTCCACGGTGGCCTATACCGGGCAGACCGTCCCGGCCGGCAGCTATACCTTCACCTACTGGACATCGGGGGAGGGGGGCGCCACCGTGACGGCCATCCTGACCTCAACGAGCATGCCGGCGGTCCTCCTCCCAGCCAGCTCATATCTCTGCTGGCAGGTCACCGTCGTCGCGGTGGACAAAGGCGGCCTCGACCTCCGCTACGACGCCAGTAACCAGCAAACCTCGATCGCGACACCCTCGATCGTCGTGCCCGAACACGGCAGTCCCCTCATCGGGTTGGCGATCCTGCTTCCGCTGCTGGCGGGGCAACTGATCCGGAAACCGCTGCGGGCAAAGGCAAAGATCCGATGACGCAATCTCGGACGACGCCGGTATTCGCGATGCTCCTGGCCGTGACCGCCGTCCTGCTGGTCGTTCTGCCCTTCATCTCCACCTTTGACGATCTCTTGACGGTCATCGGAATGCGGTTGGGCATCGCGGCGCCCTTGCAGTGGATCGTCCCGGCGGAAGTCCGCGTCACCGTTGTGCTGCTCGGCCTGCTTGGGATGCATGCCGCTGCGGCGGGGAATCAGCTGGTCGTCTGGAATGCGAACGGCGCGCCGCAAACGCTCTTCATTTCGTGGAACTGCGTTGGCTGGCAGAGCCTGATCCTGCTTGGCCTGAGCCTGATGGTCGGACTCCGCGGTCCGATGACGCTGGCCACCAGGATCCAGGTGATCGCCCTCGGCGTGCTGGGCACAGTCCTTGCCGGCGGTCCTCTTCCATGACTACGGCGGCACCCTACTTCTGGTTGTCTGGCTGTTCACGTTCTGGATGCTTGCCTACAGATGGCTGGTGCCCGATCAGGCCCTGGCACTGCAGCCGCAGGTCTGAGCCGCTGCGCCTGCTGCGGACGCGTCAGGCATAGTTCTCGATCATGCGCCGCAAGGTCCGGATCGAGCACGCGCGGCGCCTGGCCGTCGCGCGCCAGCGGCTGAGCGGCTCGCGCCGCAAACGGGTCACCGCCGACGACATCCATGCATTGGTGCGGGCGATCGGCTGCCTGCAGCTCGACCCGACCGCCGTCGTCGCCCGCAGCCATCTGCTCGTCCTCTTCAGCCGCCTCGGTGCGTACGATCCAACGCTGGTCGATACCCTGCTTTGGGACCAGCGTCGCCTCTATGAGTACTGGGCCCATCAGGCGTCGATCGTCCCGACCGACGACCGCGCGCTTCACCTGGCGCTGCCGCCGCCCTGGGCCGACCGAAGCACGACGGCGTCCTGGCTGACGACGCGAGGACGGTTCAGCGAGCTCGTCCTCGATCGGCTCGGGGCCGATGGTTCGGTCCGTGCCGCGGATTTCGAGCAACACACCGAGAAGTACGAATCCGGCTGGGGCGCGCGGAGCCCGATCACCGATACACTCGCGCTCCTCTGGCTCCAGGGGCGGATCGTCCCGGCGGGTCGTATTGGGAGCGGGCGGCGTTGGGCTCTCGCCGATAGCTGGTTCGCAAAGCCCGTCGGGCCCATACCCGAGCGCCCGGTCGCGCTTCGCCAGGCCGCGGTCCGCTCCCTCCGCGCGCTCGGCGTGGCCACACCGCTTCAGGTGAAGCGGCATTTCATCCGGCACCGCTATGAAGGGCTCGCGAGCGTCTGGAAGGACCTCGAAGCCACGGGACGGATCATTCCGGTCGAGCTCGGGCTCAAAGGCGAATGGTTCGTCCACGCGGACGACCTCGAGCTGCTGGGCCAGATCGAGTCAGGGACGTTCGAGCCGAGGACGACCTTGCTGTCGCCCTTCGACAACCTCATCTGCGATCGGGACCGAACGCTGGCCCTCTGGGGATTCGACTTCAAACTCGAGATCTACGTGCCCAAGAGCAAGCGCTGGGGGTACTTCGTGATGCCGCTGCTGTACGGCGAGCGCATCGCCGCCCGTTTCGACCTCGCCGTCGACCGCACGAAAGGCACTCTCGATGTGATCGGTCAGCGATGGGAGCCGGGCTGGGAAGGTCGGCGACGGCCGGTTCGTCCCACGACGCGAGCCCTCGGCGACCTGGCGGCGTTCCTCGGCGTGGACCTCCGGCGTTAGTGCACCCAGAAATATATCGTTGACAAGACATATGTCGTTGTAGTAATGTGTGTGCGTGCCCGACGCCTTCCAGATCCTGGCCGACCCGACCCGACGCCGCCTCATCGAGGAGCTGCGGGGCGGCGAGCGCTCGGTTGGCGAGCTGGTCGGCGCCGTCGACATCGGGCAGCCGGGCGTCTCGCGGCAGCTCGCCATCCTCCAGGACGCGCAGTTCGTGGTCGTTCGGCCGGAGGGCCGGCGGCGACTTTACGCGCTTCGGCCCGAGCCGTTCCGCGAACTCGACGAGTGGATGATGGGCTACCGCGCGATGTGGGAGGCCCGTCTCGATCGCTTTGCGACAGAACTCGACCGGCGGCGCAAGAACCGACCGAAGCATAAGGAGGAAGGCAAATGACGCAAGCAGGTGCTCGGACGACCGCGGTGGCCAACAAGGTAAAGGTGCAGAACGTGAGGCCG
>VBFX01000164.1 GCA_005889395.1 Chloroflexota bacterium | reverse complement strand
TTGAACTGAATCATTCCCTTCGGTAGCAAGGTCCGATAGGCGCGCTTGTAATAGATGGCCGACGGTACGACCCAGATTCGAGACAGCTCCATCTTCCGCCGATCGAGTAGGCAAAAGACATAGACGAATTTCGGACTTGACGGAATTTGATCGCGGTGCAGCCGCACCGTCCCCCCAATCCGACCATTGCGGTCGATTCCTAGCGCGCACTTCACCTGAAGGTAGATATCTTTGAAGCCGCCAGCCAGATCAATCACGAGGTCTTTTCCGTCGACGTCGGTAAATGGGCGGTAAGACGACAGCTTGCCCTTCGCGCTCATGAGCGCATAAGCGGCGACCAGCGCTTCTGCAACCGCTCCCCAGAGCTTGTCATTCTTGTGTAACTTCCGAGAAGGAGTCATATCTGCTAACAGCGCAACGGTCTACTCGCGCGTCGCTTGCGCCAACGCCCGAGAGGCGAGCCAGCCCCGCCCCTCGAGCACAACGACCGAGGACAGGATGAAGGCGCCGCCAAGATACTGGATGGGATTGGCGGCTTCCCCGAGGATGAGGACCGCTAGCAGCACGCTGCTCGCCGGCTCGAACGTACTGAGGATGGCCGATCGGGATGCGCCGAGCAATCTGAGGCCCAGAATGAATGCCAGGACGGGAATGGTCGTCCCGATCACCGCAAAGCCAGCGAGGAGCAACAATCGCGAGGGTGTCCAATTCACCACGAGCTGGCCGGTCGCGGCCGCGAATCCGCTCCACACGATGGCGGCGGCGGTCGCGATGGTGGCGGTCGCCGAAACAGGCGGGATCCCGGGAAGCAGCCGGCTTCCAAAGAGGATGTAGCCCGAGTAGACGGCCGCCGACGTCAGTCCCAGGATGATGCCGATGGGCGAGGCCGCCGTCAGTTGCGCCTGCACCACGAGCATCGTCCCGATGAACGCCAGGACGACGGCGACGATCCTCGTCCAGCCGAGCGGTTCGTGGAACAGCAGGGCTGCCAGCAGGGTGACCACCACGGGAAAGGTGTAGAGCAGCAGAGCTGTGGTCGAGACCGGGATGAAGTGCAGGGCACTGAAGTAGGCCGCGGACTGGCCGACGTAACCGGCGCCGCCCATGATCGCGAGACCGACGAGGCTGCGGCGCGGCGGCAGGCCCTGTCGCGTGACGGCGGCGGCCAACCAGAGCAGCACGGCGGCGAGCGCGAATCGATAACTGAGTAGCTGCGGCGTGGTCAGCCCGAGCCGGTAGGCGAGCTTGCCGAAGACGCCCAGTGATCCGAAGCAGCATGCCGAGCCGATGACGAGGGCGACGCCCGCCGCGCTGCGATTGCGAACGGGCGCGGGCACGCCCGCCATTCTAAGGATGGACCGCTACTGGATCAGGCCGCGGAAGTAGGGCAGGTACGCCGGGTTGTAGTGCTCGTCGATGGTGCCGTTACCGCAGAGCGTCATCGTCCAGGCGACGATCTGGCCGACCCCGTATCCGGCGCCGTTGCCGCAGAAGAACATGTTGTCGCCCGGGCCGTAGAAGGCGCCATAGATGTTGAGGGAGGCCGAGCCGGAGATGTTGACGACGTGCGTGCCGCCTGGCGTGGACGTTGAGCAGCCCAGCCCCGGATACGGGCCGAGCAGCTCGATGTAGAAGCTGATGTTGTTGTATTTCGGCGACGGCCGGAACGTGATGGTAGTCGACCCGCCGGCCACCTTGAAGGTGTTCGTTGTGCAGTCCGCCGACCTGAGCTCGATGATCAGGCCGAGGTCCGCAGGCGCCGTGGTGGTGTTGTAGCCGGTGCAGTTGATAGCGATCGCAGCCCCCGGGATCGGGTAGTCAGCGGCCGTGGCCCCGCGCAGGGTGCCACCCGTGAGGGTCAGAGCGATAGGTGACGTAAACCGATAGACCCCGGGGTACATAATGACCGTCGATCCTCCGCTGCTTTCACTCAGGGATCCCGAGAAGGTGCCCGGACAGAGGTAGTAGGTGCCACCCGACGCCGACAAGGCGGGCGTATAGGTTGGCCCGGTCACCGCTGGTTCGGGGTAGTTGGGGAACGGGATTTTGACCGTCGACTTCGGATAGGGTGTATAGAGCGTGTTCACGGTGCACAGCGGGTAGAGGCCGATGTCCCCGTAATGTCCCCAGCTGTGGCTGGGGATGTTGGAGGCACCACCGCTGCTCTCGTTGACGGCCCAGAGGTCGCCCGACGTCCCGCAGGGGTTGAAGTAAATGCTACCGTTACCGGCGGTCATGCTCTCGTTGGAGAAGGCGCCACCCTTGGTGCCGCCGTCGTGAAGGATCAGCTTGGCGTTGGAGCCGGCCATCTGGAGGTTTTCGTAGTTGAGGTTCTGGTCATCAAGGAGGATCAACGCGAACGGGTAGGTGGCGGCGAGCGCCTTCGCGCGCGCCTGCAGGCAGACGGCACTGGTCGTCGTCGTGCCGCTGAGCGTGCAAGTCGACGATCCAAACCCAATCGCCTGGGCAGCATAAAAGTTGTAGGCGTGGTTGACGACCGCCAGGTACGTGTCCTGGGCAAGATTGGCGATATCCGCCGTCAAGACAAATTGGTAGGTGCCCGACAACGCAGTGGCCGTATAGGTCGCGCCGGCCCCCGACGGCACGGTGGGCACGGCGGTTCCCGGAAACAGGTTGTGATAGATCTCGTTGAGGGCAGCCTGGTGCGCGACGTAGTAGGTACGCAACGGCAGGCTCTCGGCGGCGTCGCCGCCGGCCAGCGCCCCGGCGTCCGCGGCGTCCTGGAGCCGCCGCTTGTCGAGGTAGATCGAGCCGCCGTCGACGGCGATGACGAACAGCCCTGTCATCGCCGTGATCGCTAACGCAAAAATGATGAGCGCCTGGCCCGCGAGCTTGCGACGACGATACCTGGACATGATCATGGCTAGAACTCCGTGCTCATGGTGCTGCTGGCGATCATCGTGATGCCGCCCGGCATGAATTGCGAGGCAAACGGCGTGAACGGCTGATAGTTGTAGGCAATGATGACCTTGATCGGATAGGTGCCGAGCCCGGCCGCGTTGAGGGCGTTGCATCCGGCGCTCACGGTCTCGGCGAACCCGGCCCCGCCCGAGGGTGCGTTCGGTTGCCCGGCCACGGTCGAAAGGATGTAGATGTAGCCGGTGTTTCCGGCCGTGGGCGGCGGCGTGACCATCCCGGACGCATGGCCGTGGACGCAGCCGCTCACCGGGTTCAGGGCCAAGTTGATGCCGAACGCCTGGGTGCTCCCGATGATCGCGTAGTCGGTGGCCGCAGTCGTCTGGCCGATGGTCACCGACGTGCGCGATCCTTCGCGGACCGCTTCGGAGATGGCAGCCCAGGTGGCCGCGGCTCGGGCGAGATCGAAGACGAAGATCAGCAGCATGAAGATCATCGGTGCCAGCAGCGCCAGCTCGACCATCGCCTGGGCCCGCTTCTTCGGCCGCCGCATCACTGGTTCCCCTGGGTCAACATCTCAGTGCTGGCGGCGGCGTGGACCATGGACCCGATCAGCGGCGTCACGGGCTGAAAGCTATAGAGGATCGTGGTCCGGATCGGCTGGCCCACCGTCGCGGTCGTCGCGGTCGTCGAGTTGTTGAAGCAAACGAACACGTAGCCGGTGTTCGCTACCGTCGGGTAAAGCGCACTGGCGAACGGATAGCTCGGGCAGTTCGTAAGGCTGCCGGAGCAGCTCGTATTCGGATGGCAGGGTTCGGATAGGTTCAGGTAGGAGGCCTCCGCATTGACCGCCGAGTAGATGGCCGAATCCGTCGCGTACGTGTTTCCCCCCGGGAAGGTCATCGGGTCGTAGTAGGCACCGTGGCGGGCGCCCTCGCGCGCGGCATTCGTGACCGAAGTCGAGTAGTAGAAGAGTTGTGAGAGGTCGGTGGCGCCGAGCACCATCAGGAAGAGGACAGGGGCCATGAGCGCCATTTCGACCAGTGCCTGGCCGCGCTTGACTGGCAACATGCGACGCACGGTCACAACCTTAGTGAGGGCTTCATACGCCGACTCTTACGGGGCGGTCACCCTCAACCGATGGACCCGTTTGTTACCGGATCGTTTCTTCCCGCCGGGCCAGTGAACGGGCAGTTACTGGACCAGCACCGGCACGTAGGCGAGTGCAATGGGGTTGTAGTTTTCCACCACGCCGACGTTACCGTTCAAGCTGATGGTGTAGGCGAGGATCTGCCCGTAGCCCTTCCCGGTACTCGATCCGCCGATCGACACGTTGTCCTGGGGGGCCAACATGGCTCCGTTGATGCTGATGTTGCCGCCACCACCGACCGAGATGACCTCGCTGCCCAGCCCGAGCTCCTTGGCGCAGACCTGCGTGGAGCAGCTGGCTGGCAGGCTGGCCTGAGCCGTGAAGTTCCATGAGGAGGTCGAGTGGTTGGGATCGACGAACAGCGAGACATCGTGAAACTTCGGGGTTGAGGTCAGGTACAGGTTGGCACCACCCTGCACCGAAAGGGTGTTAAAGGTACCGCCCGTGCCACCACCACCGGCGGTGCAGAAGTAGTTGCCGCTGGCGGCGGGGTTCTGGTTCGTACACTTGGCCGAATGGTCACCCGAGTCGGCGGGCCAGAAGACCAGCAGCACCCCAAAGTCGAAATCGCTGGTGCAGCGGAAGATGTTTCCATAGCCAGCGACCGCCGGGGTAATGACCACCGTATTGTTCGGAGCGCCAGTGACGGCGTTGGTGCCCCCACAAGCGTTGGTCTTAGCTACCACCGGGTCGCAGGTAGGCAGCACCTGCAAGTAGCAGTCGCCCGTTTCAACCGTGCCACCCGAGGAGATGTTCAGGCCGGAACCGTTAGCGGTACCCTCGAAGAAATAGACACCCGGCTGCAGCACCAGTGTTCCCTTGACGATCACGTTGCTGTAGCGGGGTCCGATCGGCTGCGTGGGGTCCAGGCTGCGGGTCGGGATCAGCATCTGGGTCGTGGCATTGTTCACCGTAATCGCGGCCGCCAGAGCCCCCGATCCCGGATCCGGAGGCAGGTTGACGTTGGGGGGGAAAACGTAGCCGCCCAGGCCGAAGTCCTGCGAGAGGCCCCCACCGGGACAGAGTCCCTCAGTATGTGATATGCCGTTGATGGCGGCCGAGGATGTGGGGACATATTCCCAGAGGTCCCCCCCGAATTGCGGATTGCACACGAAGGTCATCGAACCGTTCGGCATGGTGACGCTGCCGTTGTCGCCGACTCGCTTGTTGGCCGTGATGCCCGTCGATCCGTTGGTGGAGATGTCATGGTCGTCGTTCTGCTTGAAGGCGAAGATCGCATAGGGGATCGCGTGGTTGCGCGCAATCGAGGTTACACTGACGCCAATCGTCGGATAGAGGGAGGAACTGAAGACCAGCGGGAACTGGTGCGTCAACTTGACGTAGATGAAGGCTTCGTCCTCACCGCTGTTCTTGTAGTTATAGGGCGATGTAATCGTCAGGGTGTAGGCTCCGGTCGTATCTACCCAGCTATTGCAGCAAGGGGACGCGGCATTACTCGGGTTGTAAGGCCCAGCCTGGGGCGGGTTGGTCAACGACGTGCAAGCGTTAGGCGAGCAGATGCCGCTGAGCAGCCGGTGCGTCGCCGGCCCGTAGTTGTTGGAGAAGTCGATTCCCAGGGTTCTTTCGATCGCATAGACGGTGTCGTCCAGGGCCCAGGCAGTCTGAACCGATCCGGCACCCGGTCCGAGATCGAGCGCACCGGTAAGGGCGGCGCCGTCTGCCCCGTTCTGCAGGCCCCGCTGCTCGACCAGCACGCGCGCACCGTCGAGCGCCAGAGCAACGATGGCGAGCAGCGCCACTAATGCTAGCGCGAACATGACGAGGATCTGGCCGCGAAGGCGCTCACGAGTGGAGGTAATCAATATTCCGTCACCATCGTGGCCGTTCCCACGAAATAGTTCGTTGACATCAGGGCGCGAACCATCGGCGTCGTTGCCTCGAAGTGATAGACGACCGAGACCGCGATGTACTTGGGGAATGAGGCGAAGCCCGATCGGTCGATGAAGATGAAGCCGCGCCCAACAGCCGGCTGGTAGCAGGCCGTCAATGGGGTCGGTGGCGTCGACGTGCCGCACGCGGCCGGCTGGGTCAGGTCCGCAAATGTCATCGCCCGGGCTTGCTGCTGGATCAGGCTGGTGATCGATGCGTCGGTAGGGCCGGTCCCTGTGTCGTACGCGGCCCCGATTCGGGCTCCGTTGCGGGCCAGGTCGGAGGTCGTGACGTAATAGAAGCCGGAGCGACCGAAGTCGATGCCCCCGATCAGAATAAGGAAGAAGAATGGGGCCATCAGCGCGAATTCCACGGTGCCCTGGCCGGCGCGGCTTCGAACCAATGCGCGAATCTTTTTCAACATTCTCAGTACCAGCACAGCATGGTTGTTTGGGCTCGCAACGTGATCGTTCCGCCAGTGAATTGCTGCATCAGTGGCGTGACCGGGGTGAACGTCTTGGTAGCGAACACGGTGATGGCCTTACGCCCCGGGACACGGCGGGGCGGATTGAGGCCGGTGTTAGCGGCCGGACTGATGATCAGCGTGCCTGCGGCGCAGCTGACGTTGACCCATGGCAGGCCTTCACGGTTCCCCGCGATACAGCCGACGGAGTCGTCGTACTCATAGGGGAAGTCGATCAGGACGCGGGCCGTCTCCCGGCTGGCGTTCTCGAGGGCGATGTAGTAGTAGAAGGCCCGCGTCAGATCGACGGCTCCAAGGACCAGCAGGGCGAGGATCGGCAGAATCAAGGCAAATTCGACCAGCGACTGGCCATGGTGCGCGCGATCGCGCCGAACGGGAAATCCATAGAGCACAGCCACAACCATAAAGACGCACAGCTACGTAGAGTCTTACGGGGACTGGAATAGAACGGCAGAGCTTGCTTGTTACGGACTCGCTTCCGAAGGTTACGAGTCCGTTACGGCAGCTCCTCCGCGACCCCTATTGCGTAAGGCCTTTGATGTAGGGCAGCCGGTTGGCGTTGAAGGTGGCGTTGAGCGTGCCGGTGCCGTTCACCGTCAGCGTCCAGGCGATCACCTGGCCGACCGTCGTGGCGCAGGCGCTGCTGGTGCCCATGATCATGTTGTCGGCCGGCCCAAACACGGCGCCGCTGACGTTGTAGCAGGCGCCGCTCGAGAATTGGAGGACGTTGGTGCCGAGCGGCTGGGTCGTGCAGACGTTCTGCCACGTTGACGCTGGCCCCATGGTCTCGATGTAGAGGTTGATGTTGAAGTAGTTGAGGGATGGGGTCAGCGTGAGCGTTGCGCCGCTTTCCACCGTGAACGGGTTCCTGTTGCACTGGGTACTGCCCCCGGTGTTATCCGGCCTGACCTCGATGATCACGCCGAGGTCCGCGCCCGAGGTCAGGGTCTGGCCACAACCCGAGATCGGCAGGTCGGCGGCCGTCAGCGTGCGCAGCGTCCCCTGCACATTGACGCCGCCCGCCGTCACCTGGTAGACGCCGGGAAACAAGATCGCCGTGCCCGCGCCCTGCACGTTGACCTGGTTGGTGTATTGACCCGGACACAGGTATGCCGTCCCATTGACCACGGTGCTGCCGTTGAAGCTGGCCGCGGGCGGCGCCGGCTCGGGATAGCTCGGTGAGTCGAGATGCGACGCCAGCCGCGGCAGGGTTCCTGCCGTCTGCTGTCCCGTGACGCGACCGGCCGCGTTCAAAAGCGTCTGGTCACCGCTGGTCTCGTTGACGGCCCAGAGGTCACCCGCGTTGCCCGCCGGGCTGAAGGTGATCGCCGGGATGCCATTGCCAGGGTCGATGTTCGCGTTCGAAAAAACGCCGCCGCGGGCGCCGGGACCGCCACCACCCTGCAGCGCCAGGACGCTCGTCGATGCCGTGATGTTCAGATCGTGCCACTGCGCATACGCGGGTTTGTCTTGCAAGACTGCGACCGCATAGGGCAGGTTGGCGTTTTGCGCCACGGCGCGCGCCTGCAGCGTGATCGTCGACTGGAAGCCGTGGATCGGCGCCACCGCAACCCGGTGGGTGTGCCAGACGACGACGAGATAGGTGTATGAGCTCGTCACGGAAAGCTCGGCATAGTAGCCGGCGCCCAGGTTGATCGTACCGATCCCACCGCTTGGGAAGCCGATCGTCGCCAGGTTCGGGCAGGTTGCGCTGCACACGGTCCCCGCGATACTGGTGCCCGGAAGATTCTTGACGAGATTCCCGATCGCCTGGTTATGAATGCTCGGATAACTGGGCGGCACCGTCATCAGCAGCTCGGCACCAGCCAGCGCGGCCGAGTCCGCCGCATTCTGGACCTCTCGCCGATCGAGATAGATCCCCCCACCGTCCAGTGCGAGCGCCAGGATGGCGGTCAGCACCACCACCGCCACGGCGACGAGGACAACCGCCTGTCCTGACTGCTTTCGCAACCAGGATCCGTGCATCAATACTCGGTGCTCATGGTGCTGGTAACAGTCATGACGATCCCACCCGGGAAAAACTGCGAGCCGAACGGGGTCAGGGGCTGGAAATTGTATTTGACGGTGACCGCGAGCGCGTTGTGACCCGCGTAGCTGGGAATGACCGCCCCGCAGCTCCCGACGGCCGCCGAGAGCGGCTGGCCCGCGGGGGCATTGGTGACCGTGTTGCCGCTTCC
>VBFX01000163.1 GCA_005889395.1 Chloroflexota bacterium | reverse complement strand
CGTCCTCAGCATCAGTGGGACTCCCGCCGGATCCTCGACAAGCTTCACCCCGAATCCAGCGGCAGCCTCTTCCGTGCTCACGGTGAACACCGGCGGTGGGACGCCCGGCGGCACCTATACCCTCACGATCAGCGCGACGGGAGGTGGCAAAACGCATACCGTCACGGTCAGGCTCGTCGTGAACTGAGACCCGTGGATCTCCCTCCCCCGTCAGGGGAGGGAGATCTATCGCAGAGCCGCCCTTAGCCCGCCTCGCGAAGCGCTTCCGCCAGGGCGGCGATTCCCTGGTCGATTTGGGCATCCTGGATCAGAATCGATGGCAGAAAGCGGATCACGGTTCCGCCGGCGGGCAGGACGAGCACGCCGGCCTCCTGCATTGCCTTGATCACGGGGGTCGCTGGCTTCTTGAGCTCGACGGCCTGCATCACGCCCCGGCCGCGAACTTCGCGAATCTGTGGCAGCCCGAGGTCGCGAATGCGCTCCTGGAAACGCGTTCCCGACTGGGCGGCGCGGGCATGGAGTGTCTCGTCCGCCAGCACCCGCAGCGTGACGGCTCCGGCGGCGCAAACCAACGGATTGCCGGCGAAGGTGCTGCCATGGCTTCCCTTGGGCACGCGCTCGCTGACCGCCTCGGTCGTAACGGTCACGCCGATTGGTAGGCCGTTGGCAATCGACTTCGAGAGGCAGAGGATGTCGGGCACGATGTCCTCGCGGGTGAAGGCGAACGGACTCCCGGTCCGAAACCCCGTCTGGATCTCGTCACATATAAGAAGGATGCCGCGGGCGTCACACCGGTCGCGGATGCCTCTCAAATAGCCGTCGGCGGGCACCCGCACGCCGCCTTCCCCCTGGATCGGCTCGACGATCACGGCGGCGACCGAGTCGTCCAGCACCTTGTCAAGGGCGTCGAGGTCATCGAACGGGATGTGGCGGACGCCTTCGAGCATCGGTTGGAACGGGTCCCGGTACTTTGCGTCGGCGGTGGCGGAGAGGGCGCCAAAGGTGCGTCCGTGGTAGGCGCGGTGCGTGGCGATGATGCCGATGCGCCCGGTGGCCACGCGCGCAAATTTCAGGGCCGCCTCGATCGCCTCGGCGCCCGAGTTTCCAAACGAGATCCGGCTCAGGGGCGGGGGGAGCAGCGCCCCCAACGCCACGAGGAAATCCTGCCGTGCCGGGGTGTCGAAGCTCTGGTGCGCGTTGGTCAGCTGCGAGGCCTGCAGCTTGATCGCATCGGTCACCAGCGGGTGGGCGTGCCCAAGGAGATTGACGCCGTAGTTGGTCATCAGGTCGAGGTAGCGGCGGTCTTTGTCGTCCCAGAGATACGATCCCTCGCCGCGAACGAGGGTCAGCCCGCGGCTGGCATGCAGCGGAATCGGGCTGAGCTGGGTGTGGGTGGCGGTCAGGTCGTGACCCATGTGCCGGCTCCTTCAAACGCCCGCGTCAGCGGGTGCTCGCCACGCCCGTCGAGCAGTCCGACCGCCTTGATGCCGCGGCGGATGGCCTGGGCCGCCGCCAGCAGCTTGACGCGCGCCCGGCCCTTGCCGTATTCGGAAACGCGCTCGACCTCGTCGAGGTGAATCAGCGGGATCACGCTCCGCTCGTCGCTCACATCTCGCATGAAGCCGGGCGTATCGGCAAAGATCAGGAGACGGTCGGCCCGCAGCGCGGTGGCGATCTCCATGGCCAGGCGGTCGCCGTCAACGTTGATGGCGACGCCGTCGTGGCTGATCGCGGGCGGAGTCACAACTGGCAGGTAGCCGTTATCGATCAGCAAGTGCAGGAGCTTCGGCTCGATCCGCTCGATGCTGCCGCTGTGATCGCCGTGGAGGACCTTGACCTTGTCGCCATCCTTGATACGCAAATCCGGTTTGCGCTTGCCGGCGTAGGCCATCAGGAAATGATCCATGGTGGTCGCGTCGGTGAAGCGGCTGACCTCACCGCGCTCCGAGGTGACCATACGGGGCGGATGCCCGAGGCGAGTTGATAGCTCATTCAATTCCTTGTTGGCACCATGGACGAGCACTAACGGCTCCTGGCAGGCAGCGACGTCTTGCAAAAGGGGATCGACGTCGGTCAGGCTGCCGCCGATCTTGATGACGACCATGGCTAGATCGGGTAGAGGCCGGGAAACTCGAGGCCGGTTCGCTCATCCCAGCCGAAGCGGACATTGAGCGCCTGCACCGCCTGGCCGGCGGCGCCCTTCATCAGGTTGTCGAGCGCACTCATCACCACCACGCGCCGCGAGTGCGGATCCCGCTCGAAGCCGACATCGCAGTAATTCGTGCCCGAGAGGATCTTCGGATTGGGATAGCGGTGGATCCCCTGCGACTCCTTGACGATGCGCATGAATGGCTCATCGGCATAGGCCGCGCGGTAGATCTTCCACAGATCCTTCTCCGACAGATCGTCTTGGAGGAATACGTGGGCGGTCACCAGGATGCCACGGACCGCCTCGACCGCCGTCGCCGAGAAGGCGATGTTCGGCCCATGGCCGTTGGGAGACTGCAGGCCGAGCTCCTGGATGATCTCGGCCGTATGCCGATGCGCCGTGGGGGCAAATGAGCGCATCTCACCACTGCGGTGCGGATGGTGCGAGGCCGGTCCCGACTCCGCGCCTCCGGCTGATGACCCGGTCTTCCCTTCGATCACGATCGGCATCGCGGCATCGACCACCCCGGCGCGAGTGAGCGGATAAAGGCCAAGAATGGCCGCGGTCGCCAGGCAGCCGCCCGCGGCCAGCCGATTGGCGCTGCGGATCTGCTCGCGGTGGAGCTCGGGAAGTGCGTAGACGAAGTCGCCAAGCAGCGACGGCTGCGGGTGCTCCCAGCCATACCACGTCGGGTAACCAGCCCGGTCGCGCAGGCGGAAGTCCGCCGAGAGGTCGATGATCGTGGGGGCGAGTGTCTGGAGCTGGTCGATTTCCTTGCTGGTCTCGCCATGGGGCAGGGCGATGAAGAGGACGTCGACCGGTTGCAGTGAGGCCCGCGATTGGAACTTCAGCTCGGTCCGTCGCCGCAGGTGCGGGTGCACGGTGTGCACGAACTTCCCGCCAAGGCGCTCGGATGTCACCTGCGTCACTTCGACCTCGGGGTGGGAAAGGAGGAGACGAAGCAACTCCCCGCCGGCATAACCGGCTCCACCGATGACCGCCGCCTTCATCGCGCCAGACGGTTGAGGGCCGAGGTGAGCACGTCGATCCCGCGGGCGAAGTCATCGAGGTCCATGGCCTCGTCTGGGGTGTGGTCGAGTTTCGAATCGCCGGGTCCGTAGGCGAGCGTCGGGCAGCCCCAGACGGGGGCCAGGATGTTCATGTCGGAGGTTCCCGTCTTCATTTTGAAGCGTGGCGTGCCGCCGGCGTCACGGATGCCTTTGAGAAACGCCCGGACGACTGGCGTGTTCTTCTCGGCCCGCACGGCGGGATCGGCATACTCGAAGCGCAGCTCGGCTCCATCGGCCCATTGTTCCAGCTCCTGCTGAAGGGACGGCACATCGAAGTTGGGCGGCAGGCGAAAGCCGAGCGTCATCGCGGCGGTATCGCGGAAGCCGTCATGGTCGGCATGGAATCGAAGGATGCGCGCATCGAGCCGGTCGAAGGCATCCAACGTTTTCTTCCCTCCACCTCGTGCGGGTGAGGGTAGGGCGGCTGCTGCATGGTCCTGAACCTTCCGGATGAAGGCGATGGCCCGGTCGGCCGCGCTCTCGTTCGGCCCGGCGCCGTGGCCCAGCGGCTGCGAGAGCCGGTAGCGCAGCTTGAGGCTGCCCTTGTAGCCCAGCGTGACGGCGTCCCATCCGCTCGGTTCGAGGATCACGAGCTGATCAGGCGCCTTCCGGTTCACCAGATGACGGGCGCCGCGTGAGCTGCCCTCTTCCTCCACGGCGGCGATGACGGTGAAGCGGCAGGCGGCGCCGGCGGGCTGGCGAGCCACGGCCGTGATGGCTGCCGCGAGCGGGCCCTTGGCGTCGACCGCGCCGCGACCGAAGAGCCGGTTTCCGTCACGCCGTACCGGGATGAATCCGGCGACGGTATCCATGTGCCCGAGGAGCAGCACTTCGTGCGGTCCGCTGCCCCAGAAGGCGACGACGTTGCCGGCCTCGTCCCGCCGCGCGGCGAAGCCCATCGCCCGCAAGCGTGCCACCAGCCATTGGCCCAGTTCGCGCTCCTGTGTCGAGGGGCTCGGGATCGACAGCATCTCCTCCAGCAGTGCGATGCCGGATTCCGTCACGGGCCGGGTCTGCGTGGAGAGCTCCGTGATCACGCCGGCACGGCCTCCAGTGCGCCGACGCGCAGCACGTAATCGACGATCCGGCCGGGAATGTCGACGCCGGTGGTGTCGATGCTGTTGCGAAATTCCATTGTGTAATTGACCTCGCTCACGACCAGGCCATCCGGGTGCTCGAGCAGGTCGATGGCGAGCACCCCACCGCCGACGGCGCGGGCCGCGGCGCGCGAGAGGCGGTCGATCTCCGGCGTCACCGGGCAGTTGCGTGCCTGGCCGCCGCGCGCGGTGTTCGTGATCCAGTGAGACGACTCGCGATAGATCGCGCAAATGGTCTCATCGCCGACCACAAAACTGCGGATGTCGCGCGAGGGCTTGTCGACGTACTCCTGGATATAGAAGATCGCGTGCTGGTAGGAACCGAGCGTGTCCTTGTGCTCGAGCAGGGCTTCGGCGGCGTCGCGGTCCGAGATCTTCGCCAGCAGTCGCCCCCACGAGCCAATGGCAGGCTTGAGCACGACGGGATATCCCAGCGTCTCGATCGCCTCGAGTGCTGACTCGGGCGTGAAGGCGATCAGGGTCCGGGGGCTGGGAACGCCGGCAAGGCAGCGCTCGAGGACCACATCGAAGCGCCTCGGCTGAGCCGCCAGGTCGAAGACCAGCTGCCGGTCGTCGACCTTCTCGATCGTAAGCCGGCGGCGGGTGAAGGCCTCGAAGAGGAGTTTCTCCTCGGCCCGGATGCGGGAACAGAGAACGCCGATTCTCACGTCACTCGCCCCAGTCTTCCTCTTCCTCGGGCGCCAGCTTGAGCTCGGCGGGCTCGCGCTCGACGACTTCGAGCTCGGCTCCGCAATCGGCGCAGGGCACGATCTCGCCCTTCTCCACGTCCGCCGCGAGCTTGACATCGGCCTCGCACTCGGGACACTTGGCGGTTACGGCGGTTGCCATCACGACACCTCCTCGATCGCGGCCCAGCCGCGCGTTTTGATCAGGTCGATCAGCGTCCCGGCTTCCATGATGGCGGCGGCCACCGGGCCGGGCGTTTCCCCCTGGAACATCTTCCCATCAACATCGATGCTCCCGGAATGGATGTCGATCGAGATCGGGTCGCCGTCCTCAACGGCGTCGTAGATCGCATCGCACTGGATCACCGGCAGGCCGATGTTGATCGCGTTGCGGTAGAAGATCCGCGCGAAGCTGCGCGCCACCACGGCCTCGATGCCGGCGGCCTTGATCGCCATCGGGGCATGCTCGCGCGAGCTGCCGCAGCCGAAGTTGGGATGATGGCGTCGGTCGAGATCGCATCGCCGAACTTGAAGATGCGGGCCATCAGTTGAGGCCTCGTGGATCGGCGATCATCCCGGCCAGCGCCGAGGCGGCGGCGACCGCCGGGTTGGCCAGGTAAATGTCGGCCTTCGGACTGCCCATCCGCCCTTGGTAGTTCCGGTTGCTGGTGGAGAGTGCGCGCTCGCCGGGACCGAGCACGCCATGCTGGCGGCCGAGGCAGGGGCCGCATCCGGCGTTCATCACCAGCGCCCCCGCCTCCATGAAGGTCTGGATGTAGCCGCGCGCCAGCGCCTCCATGTAGATCTGTTTGGAGGCGGGGACCACGATGGTTCGGGTGTCGGGGTGAACCTTGCGGCCCTGGAAATAGCCGGCGACGATCGCCAGGTCCTCGATGCGGCCGTTGGCGCAACTGCCGACGAACACCTCGTCGAGGTGGATGCCCTCCACCGTACTCAGATCCTGGACGTTGTCGATGGCGGGCGGGCAGGCGATCTGCGGCTCGAGCGTCTCGGCGTCGACTTCGAGGACGCTGCGATACTCGGGCGCGACCGGGTGGAGGTCGGCGACCTCGGCATCGCCCAGGTAGAGGCGCGTGTTCTCATCCGGCTCGCAGAGTCCCGCCTTGCCGCCGAAGTCCACCGTCAGGTTGGCGAGGGTGAGGCGTTCGTCCACGCTCATGGCTTCGACAGCCTCACCTCCCCATTCCACCGCCAGGTAGTTGGCGCCCTCGGCGCCCAGCTTGCGGATGACCTGCAGCGCCAGATCTTTGGGGAAGATGCCTGGCGGCAGCGCCCCGCGCAGGTTGATGCGGATCGTCTCGGGGACCCGAAACCAGGTGCGGCCGGTCGCGAACGTGACCGCGATGTCGGTCGATCCAAAGCCGGCGGCAAAACAGCCGAGCGCGCCATAGGTCGTGCTGTGCGAATCGGCGCCGACGACGATGCCGCCCGGGCGAATGAACCCCTTCTCCACCATCAGCTGGTGGCAGATACCTTCCTGAAAGACGTGGGTCACGCCGTATTCGGTGGCGAAGTCCCGCACCATCTTGTGAAGTCCGGCCGAGGCGACGGTATTGGCCGGCAAGATGTGGTCGAAGACCAGGATGACGCGCTCGGGGTCCCAAAGCGGGACCTGGAGGTGGCGAAACGCCTCGATCGCCAGCGGGCCGGTGACATCGTGCGCCATCGCGTAATCGACGGGGGCGACGACGATCTCGCCGGCGTGGACCTCTCGTCCGAGCCGCCGCGAGAAGATCTCCTCGGTCAGTGTTCCCATTTGTTTTCTCCTAAGCCGGGACCGAACCCCGCAACAGATCGTCGAGTTCATCGTTGCTGAGGGGTCCGGCGTCCGCCCGCCGCTTGACCTCGTTGGTCAGGGCCCGTAGTTCCCGGTCGGTCAGTGTCAATCCGAGCGTGGAGGCCCGGCTGGCGATGGCGTGGCGGCCGGTCAAGCGGTGTCCCGCCATAACCGTGCGCTCGCGACCGAAGCGCGCCGGGTCGAAGATTTCATAGCTCGAGGGGTCGTTCAGGACGGCGTTGGTGTGCATCCCGGCCTTGTGATGGAAGGCGGTGTCGCCGGTGATCGCGGCATTGAAGGGGATCTCGATCCCGACCATGTCGGCCACCATCCGGTCGAGCGCGGGCAGGATCTCGAGCCGGTAGTGCGCCACCAGCTCGGGATGGACACTGAGCAGCCGGGCGATCATGCCGCTGAGCGGGACGATGCCATTGCGCTCGCCGATCCCCAGGACGGTGGTATCGATGTGGGTGGCTCCCGCCTCGAGCGCCGCGAATGCATTGGCGATGGCGCAGCCTGTGTCGTTGTGGGCATGGAACTCGATGTCGCAGTCGACCGCCTTCCGCACCATCGAGACCATCTCGAAGACCTGGTTCGGCGTGGCGATCCCGACGGTGTCGGCCAGCCCGACCCGCTGCGGGTGGAGCCGGTCGATCGCCTGGTAAACGCGTAGTAGGTCACGCGGTTCCGATCGAAACGAGTCCTCGCTGCTGAAGCGAACCTCCAGTCCTTGCGCCTGGATGTAGCGCACGACTTCGGTACCGGCCTCGATGATCTCGTCCACCGACTTGCCGTGCGAGAACGCCCGCATGGCGGACGAGGTGCCGAACAAGACGTCGATGCCGTCGGCGCCGGTGTCGATCGCGAGCCGGGCGTCATCGAGGTGACAGCGCACGTGGGTGAGCACCTTGGCTCGCAGGGGCCGCGCCGCGACGGTCCGCAGGTCGGCTTCGGACTGGGGCGAGGCACACGGCGACGTCAACTCCAGGTACTCAACGCCGAACTCGTCGAGCATCTCCGCGATCGCGATCTTCTGCAAGGGCGTGAAGTGGGCCGGGGCGAACTGCTCGCCTTCCCGCAGCGTTGACTCGATGATGTTGAACGCCTTGATGGTCATGGCACCTCCGAAAAATAAAAAGCCTTCGTCCACCGGGACGAGAGGCCTTCTCTCGTGGTACCACCCGACTTTGCCGTCCTCTCGCAAGAACGGCCTCTTTGAGTCCGCGGCCCATTGCCTGAAGACTCCAGCCCGATCACGGGGGCCATCCGGCTCGGCCTACTGCCCCTCAACCTGGGGGTTCGACCGGCGGCTCCGAGGCCTTTTTCGGCGGTGCCCTGGACTCTCCTTCTCAGCTGCCGGAGACTCTCTGTAATCCCAGCGTCCGCGTACTCGCCCTCATCGACGCCTTTCCGTATGAACTTGTTGGCCGGAACGATACGCGCCATCAGGGTCCGCTGTCAAGCGGGCGTAGCCTTGGTCATGCCACCGCTTGCCGTGCGCCGACCTGCTGGACGTAATCGATCACGTGGTCGGCGACGGGAATTCCGGTCGCGTCCATGAAGCCATGGAACTCGGGCGTGTAATTGAGCTCGTTGACCAACAAGCCGTCCTCGTGCTCCAGCAAGTCGACCGAGAGAAATCCGCCACCAACCGCGGCAGCCGCCTTCTGGCAGAGCTGGTCGACCTCAGGCGTGACCTCGCAAACTGAGGCCCGACCGTTGCGCGCGGTGTTCGTGATCCAGTGCTCGGAGCTGCGGTAGATCGCGCCGATGGTCTGGTCCCCCACCACGATCGCCCGGATGTCGCGCTGCGGCTTGTTGACGTACTCCTGGATATAGAAAATGCCGTGCTGGTAGGAGCCGAGCGTCTCCTTATGCTCGAGCACCGCCTCGGCCGCATCCCGGTCGTTGATCTTGGCGAGTCGCTTCGAGGGCTGACTCCCGTGTGAACGTGACGACCGTCCTCGGTACGGGCAGTCCATCGCGAGCGAGCGCGGCCGTGGTCAGGATCTTGTCGCCGCAGATGCGGGCCACCTTCGCCCGGTTCACGGTCGGCACGCCGGCGGCGTTCAACAGCGTCAGCGCGTACAGCGAGCGGCCGTGGTGGATGGATCGGTCCAGGACGACGCCGGCATGGGGGAAGGGGCTGCCGATCGCGAACTTGATGCGATCTTCGTCCAGGCGCTCGAAGGGAATGGCGCGCCGCCGCAGCGCCTCGAACAAGGCCTTCTCTTCGACGCGGACCCGGGAGCACAGGATGCCGACCATCAGTGGTTGCGTAATCATACAGGTTTCCGTATACTTATGCGACTACACCCGGGCAGGAGGCTGCGCATGCTGGCATTGAAGAGCAAGTTACTGGAGAAGATCGACGCGACGCCGGTCAAGACCGCCAAAAAGGTCGCTCTGGCGTATTCCGGCGGATTGGACTCATCCCTCTGCGCCGTGCTGGCGAAAGAGAAGTACCAGGTCGAGGAACTGTTTGCGATCACGGTGGATGTGGGCCAGGGGCAGGACGAGATGGACGCGGCCATCCAGAAGGCGAAGGTGCTGGGGATCACGCCGATCGTGATCGACGCCAAGCAGGAGTTCGCGGACCTGTGGCTGTCGAAAGCCATCCAGGCCAATTCGAATTACGAAGGCTACCCGGTCTCGACCTCGATGACGCGCCAGCTGATCGCCTCCAAGATCGCGTCGCTGGCCCTCAAGCTCGGCTGCGACGCCATCATGGAAGGCAGCAGCGGCAAGGGGAACGACCAGTACCGCATGCACAACGTCTTCAAGCTCTTCGCGCCCCAGCTCGATGTCCTCGTCCCGGTCCGCGACTTCGACCTGACGCGGGGCGAGGAGGAGGAGCTGTCCAGGGAGCTGGGCATCCCCATCACCGAGGTCATGCAGGGCGGCGACGACAAAACCCTGTGGTGCCGCAGCCTCGCGTCTGGGGCCGTCGGCCTCAACCAGCCGATTCCGGATCATGCCTGGCTCTGGCTGAAGCCGCCAGCACAGGCGACCTCGACTCCGACCAAGGTGTCGATCACGTTCGAGGGCGGGGTGCCGGTGGCGCTCGATGGCGCCGAGTTGCCACTACCGGAAATCGTGTCGAAGCTCAACGTGATCGCCGGCAGCCATGGCATCGGCAAGATCGACATCTTCGAAGACGGGATCATGGGTCTGAAGTCACGCGAGCTCTACGAAGCGCCGGCGGCGGCCGTGCTGTTGAAGCTGCATCACGACCTGGAGCAGTTCACGCTTACCAAAGAGGAGCTGGACTTCAAAGCCGTGGTCGACCAGAAGTGGGCCTACCTGGTGTACCACGGCGCGTGGTTCAGCCCGCTCAAGCTCGCGCTCGACGCCTTCATCCAGACCACCCAGGGCAACGTCAGCGGCACCGTCACGGCCAACCTGTTCCACGGGACGATCGACCTGGAGTCCCGGCAGAGCGATCACACGCTTTTCTTCCCGGAAATCCGAGGCTTGCAGAGCCGGAGCTTCAATCAGCAGTTGTGCGGGCCGGCCGCGCAGATCGGCGGTCTGCCGTGGGAGGTGCTGGCCAAGCGGATCTCGAAGGTTTCGCACTGAGCCAGCAACCCTGGGGTGGGCGATTCGGCGAAGAGCCGGATTCCCTGATCGACCAGTTCACGCGTTCGCTCGATGTCGACCGCCGGCTCTTTCGCGAGGACATCGCCGGTAGCCAGGCCTGGGCGAAAGCCCTGGTCCGCGCCGGTGTGCTGACACCGGAGGAGCAGTCGCGGATCGAGATTGCCCTGGAAGAGATCCAGTCGGAATTTTTCGCTCCCCCGCCGGCGGAGGATGGCGGGGTGGGGGCTCCCGAAGACATTCACATGCTGGTCGAGAAGAAGCTGCGGGAGAAGCTCGGCCCGCTTGGTGGAAAGCTACACACTGGCCGGAGTCGCAATGACCAGGTTGCGCTGGATCTGCGCCTCTACGCGAGAGGCGCCGGAGCGCAGTTGCTCGAAGCGATCGCCGGGCTCGAGTCCGCGTTGATCACCCGGGCGGAGGAGCAGATCGATACGGTGATGCCCGGCTACACGCACACGCAGCGCGCGCAACCCGTTCTGCTGGCCCACCATCTCCTCGCCTACGTCGAGATGATCCGTCGTGACGGTAGCCGGATCGAGGACGCGCTGCGCCGTGCCGACGTCTCCCCGCTCGGCGCCGGTGCGCTCGCCGGCAGTGGCTTTCCCATCGATCGCGCCGGGCTGGCTCGCGACCTCGGCTTCGGCGCAGCCAGCGCGAACTCGCTCGATGCCGTCGCCGACCGTGACTTCGTCGTCGAGCTGCTGGCGGCGTGCAGTATCGCGATGATCCATCTCTCGCGGCTCTGCGGCGAGATCGTGCTCTGGACCAGTATCGAGTTCTCCTTCGCGTCGCTTCCCGACGCGCTCGCCAGTGGCAGCTCGATGATGCCGAACAAGAAGAACCCCTGCGCCGCCGAGCTGGTCCGAGCCAAGAGCGGACGCGTCGCGGGCGACCTGATCAATCTGCTGATGGTGCTCAAGGGCCTACCCCTCGCCTACAACCGCGACCTGCAGGAGGACAAGGACGCGCTCTTCGATGGCGTTGACACGACGCTCGCCTGTTTGCAGGTCACGGCCCGGCTGGTGCAAGGTCTGCGTTTCGACCGGGAGGTCATGCGCAGGGCCGCCCTCGAGGGCTATACGATGGCCACCGAGCTCGCCGACTACCTGTCCCGGAAGGACATGCCCTTTCGCGACGCGCATCATCTGGTCGGCCGCATGGTCGCCGAGGCGATCGCCACCCACCGAGGCCTGGAATCGTTCAGCCTCGCGGAGCTGCAGCGGTTTTCCCCACTGTTCGGCGCGGACGTCGTTGACCATCTGACCCTGGAGGGCGCGCTGGGATCGCGGGACGTGCTCGGTGGTACTGCGCCCGCACGGGTCAGGGAGGCGCTCGCCAATGTCAAAGCGTAAGCGCCAAGAGGCGATCCTCTCCCTGATCGCCAAGCACCAGATCGCGACCCAGGAAGAGCTGGTCGAGCGGCTCGGCCGCGTCGGGATACCCACCACACAAGCAACGGTGTCGCGCGACATCGCCGAGCTTGGCCTGGTGCGGATCGGCGGACCCGAGAGCCACTATGTCAAACCCAACGAGGGGCTGGGCGCGGCCTCGCCGGAGGGTCGCGAGGACCGGCTGCGCCGCTTGCTCCGCGACCTGCCGCTGACCGTCCGGCGCGGCCAGGGCATCGCGGTGCTGACGACGACGCCGGGCTCTGCCAACTCAATCGCCTCGGCGATCGACGCGGTCACCTGGCCGGAAGTGATCGGCACGCTCGCCGGTGACGACACGATCTTCGTGGCCCTTGCGCTCCACCCTCGCGCCTACGGCGGGCTCGCCCAGCGGCTGGCCGGCGTGGGCGCCTACGTGCAACCGGAGGACTGATGGCAGAGAAAATCGTTCTCGCCTTCTCGGGTGGTCTCGACACCACGGTCGCCGTGAAGTGGCTTACCGAGACCCGCGGCTTCGACGTGGTCGCGTTGACGGTGGACCTCGGTAGCCAGCCAAATCTCAAAGCCATCCGCGAGCGAGCTCTCGCCGCCGGCGCCGTTCAGTCCTACGTGCTCGACGCCCGCCAGCCGTTCATCGAGCGGTTTTGCTGGCCGGCATTGAAGGCGGGCGCGCTCTACCAGGGCCAATACCCGCTGGCAACGGCCCTTGGCCGCCCGCTGATCGCCCAACTCCTCGTCGAGGTCGCTGCCCGCGAAGGCGCGACCTGGGTAGGCCACGGGTCGACTGGCAAGGGAAATGACCAGGTCCGCTTCGACGTCGCGGTCGGGGCCCTCAACCCGCAACTCAAGGTCCTGGCGCCGCTCCGGGATGGGATGGCGATGACCCGGGAGCAGGAGATCGTCTACGCGCAGGTGCACGATCTGCCCATTGAGGTGAAGGCCGAATCGCCGTACAGTGTGGACGAGAACCTGTGGGGGCGATCCATCGAGGCCGGGGTCCTGGAGGATGCTCTCCTCAAACCCCCCGAGGACGCATTTCGTTGGACCTCGTCGGTGGACACCGCCCCCGCCGGTTCGGCGGTCATCGAGCTGACGTTCGAACAGGGCATTCCAACCAGCCTGCGCAGATCTGCCTCCCCCTCGGGGGGAGGGCAGGGTGGGGCTCTCGCCCTGGTCGAGGAACTGAACCTCCTGGGTGGCCTGCACGGCGTCGGCCGGATCGACATGATCGAGGACCGCTTCGTGGGGATCAAGTCGCGGGAGATCTACGAAGCGCCGGCGGCCGTCATTCTGCACACGGCGCATCGCGCCCTCGAAGACCTGGTGCTCGACGCCGAGGTTGGCCGTTTCAAGTCCTCGGTCGCAGCCGAGTACGCGCGTCTGGTGTACCAGGGCAAGTGGTTCACCGGTCACCGGCGCGACCTCGGCGCCTACGTCCAGAGCACACAAAGCGCCGTGAGCGGGACCGTTCGCATCAAGCTCCACAAGGGAAGTGCGCAGGTTATCGGGCGTTCATCGCCCTACTCGCTCTATCGGCCGCAGCTCGCCACCTACTCAGCGGGTGACCAGTTCGATCACCAGGCGGCTGTCGGATTCATCAAGCTGGTCGGACTACCCGTCCGCACCCAGGCCGCGGTGCAGGGGAGCGCGGTGACCGAGCCTCTACTTGAAGACGATCGCCATGTTGTTGAAGTCGGCCCAGGAGCGCTCGAAGTCCGCCTTGCTGAACCAGTACTGCGAGCCGCTGTGCCAGGGGTCGTTGACCCGAACCTGCGTGGCTGACACGCCACTCAGCGTCACGACGTGCTCGATCAGCGAATAACGGATTTTGATCTTCTCGTCGAACGTCGTCCAGTACCCAACGTAGGGCCGATCCCAGCCGGTCTCGGTCCAGGCCATGACGGGATGTCCAGCAGCGAGCTCCGCGTAGACCCTCGCGGGGGTCCAGCCGTTGCCAGCGCCTTCGCCGCCCTGCGCATTCGGCACGCCATGTGACTGCACGAGTGCGAGCAAGGGCGGGAAGTAGATGCCGTAACCCGTCGGGATGAGGTCGGCGCCGTCGATGTTGCCGACGAAATTCTGGTATGGGTTCCCCCATTGCACGACGATCTTCTGTCCATTCGACAGCCTGCCCATGACCGGTTGGCGAGTGTCCGGTGGCGGCTGCATGGCGATCAATTGATTCTGGGTGTAGTTGATTCCAAGAGACCCAAGTGCCATCTGGAGCGCGGCCGTCTCGCAGTCCAGGTTCCGCAACTGCTTGTACACCGGCACATTGAAGGTCACGGTAGTAGGTGTCGGTGTGGGTGTTGGTGTCGGCGTTGGCGTTGGACTCGGAGTCGGCGACGGGTGGCCGATCGCCAGCAAGGGAGCGGGGGTCGGGCGTGTGGCGATGGGCTTGTACGTTGGCGAAGCCAGCACGGCGATCGCGCCGACGATGAGCGCCAACAGCGCCAGCAGGAAAACGATGCCTGATCTCATGCCTGAGGATGAGGCTCTACAGGGACATAGTCCCGAGCGCCAGTCTGCGGATTGTACCTGACCTTCATCAGCTGACCCGTCGTCGGATCGACGAAGCGCTCGCTTGTTTCTTGCCAGGGACCAGGCGATGTGGCGGCCGGACGGTAGCGCCCACGCTCGAAGAGGACCGCTGCGAGCACGACGGCGCCATTCACGAACAGGTAGAAGACCAACCCTGCCACGACCCCGGCGAGCGCGAGCGCGATGGCACCAATGACGGCGAGCACGCCGTAGGCAAGAATCGCCTTTCGCAACATCGACTCAGCCCTTAAGCGGTTCCACGACGGCCGCCGTGCCGTAGGCCACGATCTCCGACATCGTGCTGCCGATCTCCGACGAGTCGTACTGCATCCGGACCACCGCATTCGCCCCCATCGCCGTCGCATTCTGGACCATTCGGTCGATGGCGTGCCGGCGGGCGTCTTCGAGTAGTTCGGTGTACTCGACGATCTCGCCGCCGCCGATCGATCGAAGCGTGGCGACGATGTTGCCACCAAGCCCGCGGCTGCGCACGACCAGTCCGAAGACCTGCCCCTTCATCTCCACGATCCGATGCCCAGTCACCTCTTCCGTTGTGACGACGATCATCTGCACCCTCCTCTCCTGATGGCTACAGCCATCCTTGGTCCTCGGCGACGCGCGCCGCCTCGGTGCGATTGTTGACCTCCAACTTCTGAATCGCCGACGACAGGTAGTTGCGCACAGTTCCCTCCGAAAGGAAGAGTGTCTTCGCGATCTCCGCAATACTCGCGCCATTCTGGCCGGCGACCAGCACCTCGCGCTCGCGCTCAGACAAGGGGCTGATTCCCGAGCTCAGAGCGGCGGCGGCCAATCCAGGGTCGACGACACGTTCGCCGGCCATCGTCCGCCGGATTGCCAGGGCCAGCTCGTGGGCGGGCGCATCCTTGAGCATGAATCCCGACGCGCCACTCTCCATCGCGCGCCGCAAGAAGCCGGGGCGCCCAAAGGTCGTGAGAATCAGCGTCCGGCAGGTGGGAAGCTCCCTGCGGAGTTGACCGGCGGCCGTGATTCCGTCACCCCCCGGCATCTCGATGTCGAGCAGCGCCACGTCGGGCTTTGTCCGCTCGGCCAGGCCGAGGACTTCGTCGGCCCGGTCCGTCTCGGCCACGATCTCGATATCGCCCTCCATCGCGAGCAGCGCTTTGAGCGCACCCCGAACCATCCCCTGGTCTTCGGCGATGAGGACCCGAATCATGCCGGGACGCGATCCGCCGGGGCGCTCGCCTGGGCCAATGGCAATGTGACCCTGAGCCGGAATCCCTCGTGCGGCAAGGGCTCGGCTGTCAGGCTGCCGCCCCGCTCTACCACGCGCTCCCGCAGTCCATCGAGTCCACTGCCGCCTACTGGAGTGCCACCACGGCCGTTGTCGACGACCTCGACAGTGATATGGCCATCGCGGTTAGAGATGCGGATCGCGCAACGCTTGGCCTGGCTGTGCCGCATCACATTCGTTACGCCCTCGCGCACCGTCCAGGCGAGGACCGCCTCGACGGCGGGCGTCAGGGGTGCGTGCTCCTGGTCGACGTGAAATTCGATGCCGGCGGCAATCAGGGCTTCGTGTGCGCCCGCGAGTTCTGCGGCAAGCGTCGGTTGCCGATACCCGGCGACCGCCTCGCGAACTTCGCGCAGCGCGTCGCGTGCCACTTTCTCGATGTCCTCAACCTCGTGGCCGGCCTGACCGGGACTGCTCTTGATCAGTCGCCCCGCGAGCTCGCTTTTGAGCGCGATCACCGACAGGCTATGGCCGATCAGATCGTGAAGGTCACGGGCAAACCGAAGCCGCTCCTCCCCGACAGCAAGCCGGGCGATCTGCTCGCGCGCAAGGGACAGCTGCCGGTTCGCCTCGATCAACAGCCGGCCGGCAACTACCGAAAATCCGACGATGGCTTCATTGATGAGCTCACCCAGCGCATTGAGCACCGTCGTCCCCCGGACCAGGTCCAGAACCGCCGCCGTGAGCGCAGCAGCCACAACCAGAGGTATGGCGACGCGCCAGCGGAAAGCGGCCGCGGTCATGACCACGGCGTAGAAGAACAGGCTGCCATACTGGCGCGGCGTCATCAGGGTGAAGGTCGCGAGCAGGACCGTATTCAGGAGCACCGCGGCGGGACTGAAGCGGCTGTCGGGACCGCCAAGAATGCGGAGCCAGAACCATGTCCAAACCAGGCCGCTCGCGACGAGGATTGCAATCGCCGGGATCTGTTCCTGAAGCGTGAAGTGTTCGGTAAGCAGCGCGCCGATCGGGAAGAGAAAGAAAGCAAGCCAGGCCACCATGAAGAGGCGGCCCAGCTTGATCCATCGGCGGTTCAGCGCCATCGCATTCCTAGACTAGGCGATCACTCCCTGAAGGTCGGCGCCGGTCAGGAACTTCTGATCGCCCGTCGCGCGCACGTCGGAGAGTATCTTCCCGTCCTTGAGCCGGATGACTCGGTCGGTCTGGGCCGCGACGTCCATGTCGTGGGTCACCAGCACGAAGGTCACGCCGTACTCGCGGTTCATGCGCCGCATCAACGCCACGATCTGCTGGCTGGTCTCGCTATCGACCTCGCCGGTTGGCTCGTCACCCAAGACCAGCGACGGCCGGTTGATCAGCGATCGGGCGATCGCGACCCGCTGCTGCTCGCCGCCGGACATCTGGTCCGGTCGGTGGTGCACCCGATCCTTCAACCCGACCTCCTCCAGGAGTGAGGCGGCGCGTGCCTTACCGTCCTTGCCGTTCTTGTGGTAGCGAAGCGGAAGCATGACGTTCTCGATGGCGTTCAGCCCCGGCAGCAGGTTGAAGTCCTGGAAGACGAATCCGATTTTCTTGCCTCGCAAATCGGCGCGCGCGCCATCCCGGAGCTTGCCCGTGTCCATGCCATCGAGCATGATCTGGCCGGCTGAGGGCCGGAGCAGCAGCCCGAGAAGGTCGAGCGTCGTCGTCTTGCCGCTTCCCGAGCGGCCCACGATCGAGACGAACTCGCCGGCTTCGATGTTGAGGCTGATGCCGTCCACGGCTTTGACCGTGGTCGCACCCTGCTTGTAGTGCTTGGTCAGGTCGTGAAGTTCGATGCTTGCCATGGTGCCTCCTAGGCCGCCCGCAGCGCCCGCACCGGATCCATCCGGGAGGCCCGCAGGGCAGGAATGATGCCGGCGGCGGCGCCCAGTCCGACCGAGAACAGGATCGCCACGATCACGAGTCGCCAGCTGAGCAGGAAGAGCGTGAGGTTCGACGATGCG
>VBFX01000162.1 GCA_005889395.1 Chloroflexota bacterium | reverse complement strand
GCGCCACTAATCGGCGCAGCCATCCGGAGACGTTGGAGGCGGATCGGCATTGCGACGCTGCTGGGTGCCGTGGGCGTCGTCCTGGGCACGGGTTTCGCGGCCCTGACGGATGTCTGGGTTGCCAATCTGAGTCCGGATCTTGCGATCAGCGCCGAGTGGTTGTCAGTGGCCTCGCGGGGCCTCGCGCTCGCCCCGGTTGGGGTGGCCAGATACGGTTCGCAGGCGCGCGGGGCCAGCAAAACAGAAGGGCGGCGCGAGGCCGCCCTTCCCACCCTGTCAACGCGATCCGCTTATCCGGTCGTGATCGACATCGTGTCGGTGTTGCCGAAGTTCGATGGGCAGTCAGTTAGCGGCCATGGGGCGCCGGGCAAGATCCGATGCCCTGCGGCGAACGAGCTGGCTCGCCAATTCTGGATCGCATTGCAGACCGCCGCGTTGTTGGCGGAGATCCACAGTCCAACGCCGTAGTCGTTCGAGGCTGCCGCATAGATGTAGTCGCCGATGCGTTCCTGGTACAGGTCGTGGCCGGGATAAGTGGCCCGCAGGTCACCGAGGGGCGGCTCATTGAACACCGCCGTCCACCCGGTCGGGGCGCCGCTCGCAGCTAAGGCCGAGCTCACGAACACCCCGTGGTAGGGACGCGGCGACGTGAAGTCATTGCCGCGCCAGGGTGCGGTGTCGGCTTCATAGATGACATAGGCGCGGGACCCGTCCGGCGCGATCGCCGGCGCCGAGTAGATGGGCCGGTCGCCGGCAAGGGAAACCGCTTGCGGTACGCTCCAGGTGGCGCCGCCATTCATCGAATACTGGAAGTTGGTGTGCTCGTTGTTGAGGGCGGGCGCATCCGTCCAGGCGTCCACGATCTCGTTCGTGGCATTAGCCCCGGTTGGGGCGCCGTTGGCGATGGAGACACTGGGCGAGGCGGCGAGGTCGGTGCGGGCACCCGAGTAGCCGTCCATTACGCAGCGACCCTCGATCGGATCGACGAAGTAGCAGGGGTCGGAGACGACGGTGGTCACCGCGCCCTGGGTCCAATGCATGCCACCATCAAAGGACTTGAACATCACGTGGGTGCTGTCGTTCGGCGGCCCCGAGCGACTGAATTGCTCGGCGAACATGTACACGACGCCGTGGCTGTCCGTGCGGATAGTGCAGCCGCTGTAGCCGAAGCCGTTCACTGGGGAGATCCCATTTGTCACTGCGGGGGTCACCTGCTTCTTGGTCCAGGTGGCGCCGCCATCCGTTGAGGTGTAGACCATCACCGGAACTGGCGCGTTGCCGTTCTTGTGGCTGCCGTTGCTTCGGAAATCGTTGGCGCAGATATAGACGTTGCCGAAGAACGGGCTGGAGGACGCGTTGTCGGCCCAGATCTGCTCTTTGTCCATGAATGTCGTCTCGCCGGTGGTACTGGAGACGACGACCGGCTGCTTCCAGCTGTTCTTGTCGGCGATGACGGCCGGGCTGGGATTATCGAGGCGCGAGACGCCCACGCCCACGAGGCCGTTGAACACCGGATTGGGGAAGGAGAACTCCACGGTTGTGCTGAAGGCAGTGATCAGGTTGGCGTAGTAGGCGCGCTGGCCGTTGCTCCAGGAGAACTTGCCATTGGCGCTCGGGACCGGACCGAAAGCGACCGCGGGATCGCCGAACGAGACCAGCTGATTCTCGAAGTACCAGGGCAGGGTATGGATCGGGCCTGGCCCGCCCTTGCACAGAGTGGTCGGGGGGCAGCCGGCATTGGTCCAGCCGGTGTAGGTCGGCTGTGTCCAGCTATGCCCGTTGTCAAACGAGAAATAATCGCCGGAGAGCCCGACGCCGGTAGCGCGATCCAGGCAGGTGCCCCGATTGACGGCTAGGGACTGCGGACAGGCCTCCTGATCCACAAAATCGTTAGTGCCTGCTACCAGGATGTTTGGTGAGGCGGCATCCAGAGCCACCGCTGGCTCGTTCTGGTGATTCTGGGGCGTGTTACCGGCCGGACTCCCAATCGTAACCAGGCTCTCGGTCTGCGCCAGACCGACGGTCGTTGACATCAAGACGGCAGTCGTTGCGGCAAGCACAACGAACAAAGGCTTCTTGGTCAAGCTCTACCTCCCTGCTAACGTCGACCCGACTCCTTCCGTCGAGACTAGCCGAGCAATTTCCATTAAGTCAAGCCGGCGATCCGGTACGTGCGAGCATCCTCGCCGTGTTACCCCTAGGACCCTTTGGCTGGTTTCACCACCATTGCGCTTCCACCACCGCGCCGGACCGGTTCGGCCACGGCCTGGAAGAGACCGCCCGGGAGAAATGCAATCCCGGTCGCAGCACCAATTTCGTCGGTCGGTGTGAACTTCTGGCCGAGCGCCAGGAGGCCGGCAGCTTCGGGAGTCGCAAGAAAGGCGGGCTCCGCCGTCGTCAGGGCGGTGTTGCGCTGTGACGCTCGCGGCGCGGCGATGGCATCAGGCAGCGACATCCCGAAGTCGACCTGATCGATCAGGAGTTGAAGGACAGTGGTGATGATCGTCGAGCCGCCAGGTGACCCCAATGCCAGCACGGGCCGGCTGCCCGAGAAGACGATGGTGGGGCTCATGCTGCTGCGGGGCCGCTTGCCGGGTCCAGGCGAATTTGCCAGGCCAGGCGTTGGATCGAAGTCGGTGAGCTCGTTGTTCAGTAGGAAGCCGCGCCCGGGGACCACCATCCCACTGCCGCCGATTTGCTCGATCGTAAAGGTGTAGCTGACGATGTTGCCCCATCGATCCGCCACCGTGAGATGCGTCGTCGAAATCCCCTCCCGGCTTTCGCCCTTGTTCGCCGCCGCAGCCGGCTGAAACGGATACGGGTTGCCAGGCGGGACGGGGCTGGTGGCGGCCGTCGGCCCAATCAACGCCCGGCGCTGCGCCCCGAACCCTTTCGAGAGCAGGCCAGCCAGCGGAACGTCCACGACGTCGGGGTCCCCAAGGTACGCGTTGCGGTCCGCGAACGCCAACCTGGACGCCTCGAGATACCGATGCAGCGCCTGGGTACGAGTCAGGTCGTGGAGGTTGAAGCCTTCCAGGATGTTGAGGGATTCACCGACCGTCGAGCCCCCGCTCGATGGCGGACCCATGCCGTAAATGCTCAGGCCGCGATAGGTGGTGGCCACCGGCTTGCGAAGGACGACACCGTAATCGGCGATGTCGTCTCTGCTCATCACCCCCGGCCGAACATTGCGCGTGACGCCCGGCATCAGCGGCGGGTGCTGGACGGTGTCGACGATGTTCTGAGCAATCGGGCCTTCATAAAAGACCTCGGTCCCTTGCTTTGCGATCAGACGGTAGGTGTTCGCGAGATCGGGGTTGCGGAACAACGAGCCGACGGCGGGTGCCGCACCGGACGGCGTCAGGAAGAGCGCCCGAGTCGAGGAAAAATCTTGGAACCGGCTCAGATTCTGGTTGATTTGCAGATTGAAGGTCGGATTGACAACAAAGCCCTGGTCGGCGATTTGGATTGCCGGTTTGAGCAGCGTCGAAAGTGGCCGCGTGCCAAACGTCTCGGCGGCAACCTTCCAGGCCTGAAGTGTCCCGGGCACGCCGACGCCGAGCCCGCTGGTCACCAGTTCGGGAAACGGGACCGGCTTCCCGGTCGCCGGATCGATGAAGATATCCGCACGAAACGCCTCGGGCGCGGTCTCACGAGAGTCGATCGTGGTGACGCGGTGATGACGGGCGTCGTAGACCACCATGAATCCGCCGCCGCCGATGCCGGAGGAAAAGGGCTCGGCGACACCAAGCACGGCGGCCGCGGCCACCGCAGCGTCGACCGCGTTGCCACCCTGCCGGAGAACCCGAATGCCCTCTGCTGTCGCCAGGAGGTTGACCGAGGCGACCGCACCCCCCTTGCCGACGGCGACAGGTTGCTTGACGGGGTCGGCGGTGGTCGCGGAGGCCGGGGCCACCGAGACGCCCACGAAGAAGCCGATGGCAAGCGATGCGGTAATCAGCCGAGCGATTAGGCGCCTAGCCATGGTTCCCAAGAGATCCAATCGGATCACATCAGGCGAAGGCCTGATCGAGTTCCCCCTTGCTTATAGCACACGCTGCTGCTAAGGACCAAGGCTGCCAGTCACCCAATGCGTTAACACCACGCGAAACTGGAGCAAGGTTCGGGCCGGAGCCTGGTTGAACCGGTGCTTGAATTCGGGTACAGTTCCCGCGACGGTGCGTGCCTTCCGCCGCCGGCCGGCGGCATTGCTTGTCTTCGCCGTCAGTGCAACCGCTGCACTGCTGTTCCCCCTCCCCTCTAACGCCGCCCCCTCGAGCTGGCTCGCGCTCGACGGCAAAGTCCGCTTCACGCCGCCAGGCGGTGTCACGTTCGATTGGGCCAACTCGGGCGCGGGCTCACCGGTTCCGGCGTGCCCGGCGGGCGCGGTCAATGTGACCGGAAGCAGTGGATTGTTCAACTGCGGTAGGCCGAGCGCCGGCGGAGGGGCTCCGCCCGGCGCCCCGTCGCTCACGCCGGCTGGCGCGGCGGACCTCACCAGGATCTCGAGCACGTTCGTCGTTGATCCGCTCTCCTCTGACACCACGCCCTGCGGGGCGTCGAACGACCCCACCACCTTCACCACATCTGTCAAGAATGGCGATGACATCAACGGGATAACGTTCGGCCCCGGAAACGTTCCGAACAAGAACGACCTGGGCAATGTCTATGCCGTAAGCCATTCCACCGCGGCCCGTCCCGAACTCTTCTTCGGCGCCGAGCGACTGAGCGACAACGGCGACAGCCACATCGACTTTGAGTTCCTGCAGACGATCATCGGCGTCACCGCCGGCTGCTCGGGCAACTTCAACGGCCATCGCACAGGAGGTGACCTCCTGGTTGCGGTCGACTTTACCGGCGGCGGAGGCACAGCGACGAACGCCCTCTACCAGTGGCACTGCAACGCCGAACCGGGTCCCCAGCCGGGGGATGGGACGATCTGTGATCCCGGTGGCTCGGCGCACTATGAGCAGATTGCGATTCCGGGCTCGGTCGCCTTTACGATCAATGCCGCGGCTGTTCCCTGCGGTGGCTGGATCTGTCGAGACACGGCCGGCGTCACCGCTCAACTGGCCGCCAATGACTTCCTTGAAGGTGGCCTCGACCTGACGGTCCTGAACTTCACGGGGTGCTTCCATACTTTTCTTCCGCACACCCGGACGGCCCAGTCATTCACTGCCGCCCTCACCGATTTCGCCGGTCCGGCGCCGCTGACAACCTGCCGGACCCCTGCCATGGCAACCGCGTCGAGCCCAACCGGTTTTAATCTGGCGCCCGGGGTCGTGGCCAGCGACCACGTGACGGTGCAGGCTCCAGCCGGCGGTGCGACGCCACAGGGCACCGTCGCCTTCCTCCTATGCGGCCCGAGCCAGGTGACGGCCGGCGGCTGCCCGGCAGGAAACCCGGTGGGCGCCGTAAAGACCCTGGTCACCGGACCCGCGACATCGGACACGACAGCAGCCACGACTGCGCTCGGCACATACTGCTGGCGCGCGGTGTATACGCCCGCGGGCGCAAGCCTGGGGATCTTCGACACCGCGGCGCACACCGATGCCGGCCCCGAGTGCTTTGCGGTTGGCGTTCCCGGACCGCCGGATGCCGGCCGCGGTCTGAATCTGCCAATGCCGCCTCCAGACTTCGTCCCGGCAAACGCGGTGTTGGGCGATGCCCCATTGCTGGTTGACGTCCCGTCGCGGGGAATCGACGCGTCAGTAGAAAGCGTGGGTCTGCTGGCAAATGGCGCGATGGCCGTCCCGCAATTCGTGTCGGATGCGGGCTGGCTTCGGACCAGCGCTGTCCCGGGATCAGCCGGCAACGCGGTCATCGGTGGACACCTGGACGGAAATGCCGGAGAACCTGCGGCCTTCTGGGACCTCGGACGATTGCGCCCGGGCGATGCCATCATCGTCACCACAGGGACCGGAACGAAGCTGCGCTTCAGCGTGGTGAGGATCGGCCAATACCGGCGGCAGGCCGTTCCGCTGGTCGCCGTCTTCGGTCCGTCCACGGAACCACATCTCAACCTGATCACGTGCGCCGGTCCGTACCTCAAAGATCATCGGACCTACCGTGACCGGCTCGTGGTGTACACGCGCCTGGCGGCAGTCATCAACGTTGCGCCGGGCACAGTCCCTACTGACAGGCCTCCAATTCGCGCGACCTAGTATCCACGAAGGCCCGGCCTAACATTCGGATATGGCTGGGGCTCCACTCAACGGTGTGCGCATCATCGCGGTTGAGCAGTTCGGCGCTGGTCCATTCGGCACACTGCACCTGGCTGATCTTGGAGCGGACGTGATCCGCATCGAGGACCCGTCGACCGGCGGCGATGTCAGCCGCTACGTCTCACCCGGGCAACAAGGCACCGATAGCCTCTATTTCGATTCGTTCAACCGCGGCAAGCGGAGCATCCTCCTCGACCTCAAGCAACAGGCCGGCCAGGAGGTGCTGCAGAGATTGGTCGGCAGCGCGCATGCGGTTTACGCCAACCTCCGCGGCGACGTCGTCAAGGAACTCGGTCTGACCTACGCCACGCTCGGCTGCCTCAATCCGGCCATCGTCTGCGTCTCGCTGTCGGCCTATGGCCGCGATGGCAAACGGAGCAGCGAGCCAGGCTACGATCCGCTGGTCCAGGCGGAGGCCGGCTGGGCGGCGCTGACCGGCGATCCCGACAGTCCGCCGGTCAAGAGCGGTCTCTCCCTCGCCGACTATGCCGGCGGCGTGATGGCGGCGCTGGCGCTGATGGCGGCCGTCTTCGACGCCCAGCGCACCGGCCGCGGCCGCGATGTGGACGTCAGCCTGTACGACGTCGCGCTGGCCTTTCACAATTACCGGGCGACCTGGTACCTGACCGCCGGCGTCCCGGGCGAGCGAACGCCCGACTCGAGCCATCCCAGCATCGTGCCCTTTCAGTTCTTCGCCACCGCCGATGGCCGGGTGGCGATCGCGTGCGCCAAGGAAAAATTCTTCCAGGCGCTGGTTCATCTGCTGGCCTTGCCGGCGCTGGCCAGCGATCCGCGCTTCTCCTCGTTCGAGGCTCGGCGAAAAAACCGCGAGGCCTTGGTCGCGATTCTGGCGGACCAGTTTCGCCGGCAGCCGACCGCGCACTGGGTCAGCCTGCTCCGCGGGCAGGTGCCAATCGCCCCAGTTCGATCGATGGAGGCGGCCCTCGATCTTAAAGAGTTGCGGGAGCGGACAATGCTCGCCTCATATCGTCACCCGGCGTTGGGTGAGGTGACGACGGTTGGTTTGCCGATCAAGATGGGTGAGTTCGCCCCGACATACGGGCCCGCACCCAGCCTGGATGGTGACCGGACCGCCGTTCTCACCGAGGCTGGCTACCGGCCTGATGAGATCGAGGGCCTACGCGGCCGGGGCGCCTTTGGCCATGGCTGAGCTCGCTCGCGGGGTGCGCAGCGCACTATTCACGCCGGGGACAGAAGCCGCCCGGCTTCGAAAGGCGGTCACGGTCGGCGCCGACGTCTGCATCTTCGATCTCGAAGACTCGGTGGCAGCGGCACGCATCGTCGAGGCCCGCCAGATCGTTCGCGATGCGCTTGAGGAACTGGCCGGAACGGCGCGCATCTGGCTCCGTGTGCATCCGGCATCGAGCCCCCAGCTGGTCGAAGACCTGAAAGCCATCCCGTTGGATGGACTGGAGGCGGTCGTGCTACCAAAGATCTCGGACTGGAGCGATGTCGAAGTGTGTCGCGAGGCGATGAATCACTCTCCGGTCCCCGCGGAGCTGCCGGTTGTACCCCTCATCGAGTCGGCCGCGGGTGTCCTGGGTTGCGCCGAAACTGCGGAGGTCCGGGGTGTCCTATGCCTTGCATTCGGGCGATTCGATCTCTCGGCCGAGCTGGGTATCGATCCAGACGGCGGCAGCACCGCACTCGCCGCGGCCCGAGCCGGCATCGTCCTGGCGTCGGCGGCGGCCGGGCTTCACCCCGCGCTCGACTCGCCCTGGCTGAAGATCCACGACCTCGAGGGCTTGCGCGCCGCCGCGCAACGAGGGCGGGACGATGGCTTCGGCGGGATGTTGCTGATCCACCCATCTCATGTGGACACCGTCAATCAGGTCTTCTCCCCGACTGCCGACGAGGTTACGTGGGCCCGTGGCATCGTGGCATCGGCCGGCGAAGCGGAAGCGGTAGGGCGTGGCGCGTACGCCAGCGATGGCCAGATGGTGGATGAGGCCGTCGTCCGGCGGGCGCGACGCATCCTGCACCAACGCTGATGGACTTCAGCCTCAGCGATGAGCAGGAACGGTATCGCGCAGGAATCCGGGAGGTCTGCGCGAAATTTCCCGACTCGTACTGGCGGGCGATCGACGCCGAGAAGCGCTATCCGGAGGAGTTCGTGCTGGCGCTCAGCGACGGCGGCTGGTTGTCCGTCTTGATCCCCACCGAGTACGGCGGGGCCGGGCTCGGGATCGTCGAGGCGTCCATCGTCCTGGAGGAGATCAACGCCTCCGGCGGGAATGGGGCGGCCTGCCATGCCCAGATGTACACCATGGGCGCGCTTCTGCGACATGGCACCGAATCCCAGAAACGGCGCTACCTTCCGGAGATCGCCGCCGGCCGCCTGCGGCTCCAATCGATGGCGGTCACGGAACCGGAAGCCGGGAGCGACACTTCGCGAATCGCGACCTTCGCCCGCAAGGAGGGAGATGGGTACGTCGTCAACGGTCAGAAAGTCTTCACCTCGCGGCTCCAGCATTCTGACCTGCTGCTGCTCCTCGCCCGAACCCGGCGCACGGACGA
>VBFX01000339.1:2009-3128 GCA_005889395.1 Chloroflexota bacterium | reverse complement strand
CAGGTCGTCGGTCGCTTTCGCCAGGCCGGCGATCGACATCCGGTCCGCCTGGTGGATGACGGGCACGATCAGCCCATCGTCGACCGAGACCGCGACGCCGACATTGATGTCCTTGTGCAGGACCACGCCCTGGTCACTCCAGCTGGCGTTGAGGATGGGTACCGCCTTCAGGCCCTCGACCACCGCCTTGACGATGATCGGTACGTAGGTCAGGTCGATCCCCTCTCGTTGCTTGAAACCGTCCTTGGCCTTCTGCCGGAATCGCACGACGTTCGTCATGTCGACTTCGGTCACGGTCCACGCGTGCGGGATCGTCTGCTTGCTCTTGAGCATGTTGCTGGCGATCGCGCGTCGCATCGGGCTCAGCGGCACCGTGCTACCCGGCGACGGCGCCGGCGCCGTTGTGGGGGCTGCCTGCTGCCGCTGCTCGCCATTGGCGGCAGCCGGTTGCGTCCGCTTAGCGACGTAGTCTTCGATGTCTTTCTTGCTGATCCGTCCGCCGATGCCCGACCCTTCGATCCGGGCGAGCTCCGTGTCCGTGAGGCGATGTTCCTCGATCAGGGCACGCACCGCCGGTGAGAGCCGCGTCCGACCTTCGGTTGCCGACTCTTCTGCTGGCGCGGGGGCGGCGATCGGCGTCGCTGCCTGGGGGGCGGGCTGCGACTTTGGCGCGGACGGCGTCGCGGCGGCTGTTTCCTCGATCACGGCGATCTCGGTGCCGACGGTGACCGTCGCGCCTTCCTTGACCTTGATCTCCTTCAGCACGCCCGACAGCGGCGCCGGGACCTCGGCATTGACCTTGTCGGTGATGATCTCGACCAGGCCCTCGTATTTCTTCACCTGGTCTCCCGGCTGCTTCAGCCATTTCGAGATGGTTCCCTCGGTGATGGATTCACCGAGCTGCGGCATTTTGACGGAGGCCATGTGAGGTCGGCCTAGACGGCCGCCAGCTCCCTGGCCTTGGCGAGGATCTTCTCGGGATTCGGCATGAAGGCCTCTTCCAGGACGTGGTTGAAGGGCATGGCGGGCACGTCCGGGCCCGTGACACGCATCACCGGGGCGTCGAGCGCGTCGAACGCGTCCTCCATGATGATCGCCATCACCTCGGCGGCGACGCCG
>VBFX01000339.1:0-1988 GCA_005889395.1 Chloroflexota bacterium | reverse complement strand
GAGCACGTCCGCCGAGATGCCGTCCGCCGCCAGCTTCCCCGCCACCTCCAGGCAGTACGTGAGCATCAGCCCGTAGGCGATCAGGCTCAGGTCCTTCCCTTCGCGCTTCAGGTCCGCCTTGCCGATCGGGACGATTTCGTCTCCCTCCGGCACCTCGCCCTTGACCAGCCGGTAGGTTCGCTTGTGCTCGAGATAGAGAACGGGATCCGGGTCCCGGATCGCCGCCTTGAGCAGGCCCTTGGCGTCCGCCGGCGTTCCGGGCGCCACCACTTTGAGCCCAGGGACGTGGGCGAACATCGCCTCGATGCTCTGCGAGTGGTAGAGGGCGCCGTGAACGCCGCCGCCCCAGGGCGCGCGGATCACCAGCGGCAGGTTGAAATCACCCGCCGTTCGATAGGAAAAGCGAGCCGCCTCTTCGATGATCTGGTTCATCGCGGGCGCGATGAAGTCGGCGAACTGGATCTCAGCGATGGGCCGCATGCCGTTCACCGCCGCACCGATCGCGACGCCGACGATGCAGGACTCGGCGAGCGGCGAGTCGATCACGCGCCGCTCCCCGTATTTCTTGTAGAGGCCGTCGCTGGCCAGAAAGACGCCGCCGCGATTGCCGACGTCCTCCCCGATCAAGAAGACGCTCGGGTCGCGGGCCATCTCCTCGTCCATGCCGTCGCGGATCGCCTCGATCACGGTCTTGACCGCCATCAGGGCTTGATCTCCTGCTTGAAGACGAAGGTCGTCAGGTCATCCACCGTTGGGTCGGGGGCCTGCTCCGCATACTCGGTGGCGTCGTCGACCTGCTGGTTGACCCGTTCGGTGATCTCTTCCTCGACCGGATCGAGCAAGATCCCCGCTTCGCGCAGGTAGCTGGCATACCGCTGGATCGGGTCCTTCTGACGCCAGATCGCCACCTCTTCCGCCTGCCGGTACCGTTTGTCGTCGTCGTCACTGGAATGCGCGGTGAAGCGGTACGTCTTGGCCTCGACCAAGGTCGGCCCCTCACCGCGGCGGGCGCGCTCGACCGCCTGACGCGCCACCTCGTAGCAGGCGAGGACGTCGTTGCCGTCGACGACCACGCCGGGGAAACCGTACCCCGCCGCCCGGTCGGCGACGTTCTGGATCGCCATCTGGTGCGACTGCGGCACCGAGATGGCGTAGCCATTGTTCTCGCAGACAAAGACCACGCCCAGCTTGTGGATCCCGGCGAAATTCATCGCCTCGTGGGTGTCGCCCTGGCTGGCCGCACCCTCGCCGAAGAAGGCGGCGGTGACCGCATCCTCCTTCCGTTGCTTGGAGGCCAGCGCCACGCCGGCCGCATGCAGCAGCTGGGTGGCGACCGGGCTCCCGCCCGTCACGATGTGCAGCCGCCGGCTGCCGAAGTGCCCGGGCATCTGCCGCCCGCCGCTGTTGGGATCTTCGCGGCGAGCAAAGAAGGACAGCATCTGATCCCGCGCCGTCATCCCGAACCAGAGGACGACGCCGGCATCGCGGTAGTAGGGCGCGACCCAGTCGGAGCCCGGCCGCAGCGCCGCCGCGATCCCGACCTGGGCGCCTTCCTGCCCCTGGCAGGAGATGACGAACGGGGCCCGCCCCTGCCGGTTGATCAACCACATCCGTTCGTCGACGGCGCGGGCGAGCCGCATGACTTCGTAAATCCGCAGCGCCTGCTCGTCGCTCAGTCCCAACGACCGGCGGCGGCTCCGGCCGCCCTTCGCCTCGACCTCCGTGGTCTTCAGGGCCATCGTTTAGATATGGATCGCGACGCCGTCGACGGCCAGCGCGGCCTCCTTGACGGATTCGGAGACGGTTGGGTGAGGCGCGATGCTGGCGCCGATCTCCCAGGGCGTCGATTCGAGCAGCTTGGCGAGCGCCGTCTGCGCGATCAGCTCGGTGGCGTTGGGCCCGAGAATGAACACGCCCAGCAGGTCGCCAGATTCCTCGTCACTGATGATCTTGACGAAGCCCTCGGTCTCCCCGAGGATCACGGACTT
>VBFX01000030.1 GCA_005889395.1 Chloroflexota bacterium | reverse complement strand
GGACCGGGAAAACGGGAGGCCGTCGCGCTTGCGTTTCCGGTCGGACGGACCTTACCCGCGCAGTTTTCGGGAAGCGTCGCCGGCGTCCGCTGGAGCGCCGTCGAGGCGGCCGACATCGCGCAGGTGGCGGGCGCGAGCTTCATCCAGGACGCAAGGACCCCCGCGGTTCGCGTCCACCTTGTTAACCACGGCCAGGGCGCCGACCGTGTACTGGTGACCGCGGTGTGCTGGGACGCGGCAGGCAACATTCGTGGCGGAGGGACCGGGACGGTCACCGTGGGACCGCAGGCGCAAGGGCAGGACGTGACGATCCAGGTGGCGCTCTCGGCGGTGCCCGCCAGCTGCGACGCCTTTGGGGTGTCCGGCTAGCAACAAGATAGGGGATACGCCGGCGTTTTTTGCTTCGTGGGCAAGCTCCGGATCCGCCACCTTCTGGTCGCGGGTGGCGCCGGCTTCGTGGGATCGGCCTTCGTCCGAGACCGGCTCCGCGCCGACCCCGAGATCCTGATCACCGTCCTGGATGCCCTCCGCCGGCCGGGCGCCGAGGCGGACCTCGACGATGTCCGTGATGACCGGCGGTTCAAGCTGGTTCGGGGTGACGTCTGCGACCGGGCCGTGGTCCACCCATTGGCCGCCAAGGTCGACGCCAGCATCAACTTTGCCAGCGAGGAGTTCACCGGGAGTGGCGCGGCGGATGGGCCTGCCCTCGCGCGGACCGACATCGAGGGCACCGTGGTGCTGCTCGAGGCGGCCCGGAAGTTCCAGCACCAGCGCTTCCTGCTGGTCAGCAGCGGCGAGGTTTACGGGCCGTTGAAGTCGGCCGCCAATCGCGAGGAGGATCGGCTCGCCCCCAAAAGCCTGCCGGCTTCGGCGCGGGCCGCCGCGGAGACCCTGGCCGGCGCCTACCAGGCCAGCTACGGGGTCCCCGTTGTCATCACGCGCGCGGCCACCGCCTACGGCCCGCGCCAGCCGGTCAACCAGCTCGTTGCCAGCCTGATCGCGAGCGCGCTTAACGGCCAGGCGGTCGTCATCGAGGGCAACGGCTCGGCGACGCGCGACTACCTGCACGTCGATGATCAGGTGGCGGCGATCGCGCGCGTCCTGTGGAAGGGTGAGCCGGGCACCGCCTACAACATCGGCGACGGGGTCCAGATCAGTGGGAGCGAGCTGGCCGACACGATCCTGGACGCCTGCGGCAAGCCGTCATCGCTCAAGCGGCTCACAAGGAAAGGCCCGGGCTGGTCATATGGGGTCGATCCTCGACGGATGCGGCCGCTGGGTTGGGACCCGCTCGTCAGGTTCCCCGACGGGATCCGGCTAACGGTGGACTGGTACCAGAAGAACCAAACCTGGTGGCGCTTGCGCGACGTCGCCTAAATCCCTCTGCCGCTTGCGGGGGAGGGTAGGGTGGGGGAAAAAAGAAGGGCGCCCCACAGGGCGCCCCTGGCGAATGTCGAGTTTCGCCTAGGCGGCGCGAACGTGATTCGCCCGCGGTCCCTTCTGGCTCTGCTCGATGTCGAAGCTGACGGCCTCGCCGCCGCGCAGGCTGTCGAAGTTCAGGGAGGTGTCGACGCCACTCTGATGGAAGAAATACTCCTTGCCATCATCAGCGGCGATGAACCCAAATCCGCGGTCGGACACGATTTTTTTTACGGTGCCTTTTGGCATTGCCCGTTCTCCTCCTCTCGAACACCGAATTGAACGCATCGGCCCTGTTCGAGAGAGAAGAATGCCGGCCGCACGCGAGATCACCCGAATGCCGGGCGAACGGGCGTACTTTACCACACTCCCGCTGCAGGAGCCAGAATAGCCTCATGAGCTGGTACAGCCTGCTGAAGTTCGTTCACGTCCTGCTGGCGATCACGGCGCTCGGCAGCAACATTACCTATGCCGCCTGGAATGTCCGGGGCGCGAGGGAGCCGCAGCACCTCGCGTTCGCCCTGAAGGGGATCAAGTTCCTCGATAACCGCGTGGCGAACCCCGCCTACGGGCTGCTCCTGCTGACCGGCTTGATCCTGGTCACGGTCGGGAAGTTGGGGCTGCGCGGCTGGATTGTCGCCGCCCTGATCCTGTTCGTCGTCCTGATCGTAGTCGCCGTGGGCTTCTACTCGCGGGTGGCGACCCGGCAGATCGAGGCGCTCGAGACGGCGGGCGAGGCTTCGCCAGCCTACCAGCAGCTGGCGGGGCAGGCGCGGATCTACGGGATCGTCAGCGCGGTGATCGCGCTCGCCATCCTCTTCATGATGGTGGTCAAGCCCTTCCCCTAGCCCGACCCTCCCGTCCCCCGCACACGGGGAAAGAACAGTTTGGTGGTTTGAACGCGTTGCACACGGGGTAGTCTCTTAGCGCACCCAATCGGGGTGCGCTCGCCGTGGGCCCCGCTCGAACAGGCCTCGACAGCGCGAGGCAGTACGTTCGGGAAAGGAGGTCCACACAATGTCTGGAACCATCAAGAAGCTCGTCGCCGAGCGCGGATTCGGGTTTATCACCGCCGAAGACGGCAACGTCTACTTCTTCCATCGCAGCGGCTCGATCGATTTCGATCGGCTGGATACCGGGAACAAGGTCAGTTTTACGACTGAGCCGAGCGCCAAGGGTCCCCGAGCGACCAACGTTCGCGCCGAAGTCTAAAGAGACCATAAGAAAGACCCCCGCGCTCCGAGAGGGGCGGGGGGTCTTTTTTTGCCCTAGGCACTCCGACCTAGCAGGAACAGCTGCACCGGATGGTCACACCGGTGGAGCAAATGGCACCCCCCGCCGCGGCTCTCCCCCGTAAGGGGAGGTACTTTCAGAACTTCCGGCACCTCAACCGTGACTTCGCCATCGCCGCCGCGCTGGCGGCTCTGTTGACGGTTGGGTTTGGCGCCTGGATGGTGCTGCGGGTGGCCGGCGCCGACGTTAGCCAGGTCGTTGACGACGCTGGCGAGGCGGTAGCCGCTCTGGTCGCCGCCATGGCCTGCGCCGTAGCAGCGTGGCGCCAAAGCGGTCGGATGCGCCTGGCCTGGGCGTTGCTCGGGGTGTCGGCGCTCGTCTGGACAGCGGGCGAAGCCGCCTGGTCCTACTTCGAAATCATCCTCAAGCAGGAGGTGCCCTTTCCCTCACCCGCCGACGCCGGGTTCCTAGCGGCAGTGCCCTTCGCCGTCGCCGGCGTCGCCTTCTTCCCCGGTCGCCATCGCGCCGCCTCGCGCCTCGCCTTACTGCTGGACGGCGCCATCATTGCGGGCGCGCTGCTGCTGATCAGTTGGGCCACCGTTCTTGGCGGCATCTACCTCGCCGGCTCCGACTCGATCCTGTCGATGCTGCTCGGACTGGCGCATCCGATCAGCGATATCGTGATCGCCGTCATGGCGCTCTTGCTCCTGGGCCGGACGGCCGGGGCGGCGCGCCTTCCGCTGCTATTGGTGGTGGCCGGCCTCTTCGCGACGCTCCTATCCGATAGCGCCTTCGCCTACCTCACCGCCGGCAATACCAACGGGAAGGTGCAACTCATCGATACCGGCTGGGTCGCCGGCTACCTCCTGATCGCGCTCGGCGCTGTTCGTGCGGCCCTTTCTGCCGGGCCGGGCGCGCAGGCCGATGATCGACCGTTCGGACGCTGGACGCTCGTGCTCCCCTACGTCCCGGTGGCGATCGCCGCCGTCCTCGCCGTGCTCAAGAATGTCGGCGGTACGCCGGATCCCTTCCTGCTGTGGGACCTCATCGTCGTGGTCGGGCTCGTCCTGCTCCGTCAGTTCATCGTGATCTGGGACAACTACGCGCTCAACCAGAAGCTGGAAGCGCAGTCCGTGGCGTTGCGGGACAGTGAGGCGCACTTCCGCTCACTGGTGCAGAACTCCGGTGACGTCGTGGTGCTTGCCGATGCCCAGGGCGTGGTGCGCTTCGTCAGCACCTCGATCGACCGGTTTTTCGCCTATACCTCGGCCGAGCTCCTGGGTCAGCCATTCAGCGAGCTCTTGCATCCGTCTGACCGCGCAGCGTTTGCGGCCGGCCTGAAGAAGGCGCTAACAGCGTCGGCGCTGCCGGTCGGCGTCGACTGCCGGTTCCGCCACAAACTCGGCAGCTGGACCCACTGCGAGGTGACGATCACGAACCTGCTCCACCGCTCGAGTTCGCAGGCGCTGGTGTTGAACATCCGCGACGTGACCGACCGCAAGGAGATGGAGGAGCGGCTCGCCTACCTGGGGGCCCACGACCCCGTCACGAACCTCCCGAACCGGATCGCCTTTCGCAACCAGGTCGACGAGGCGCTGGAGCGCAGCGCGCCGGGGCGCGCCATCGCCGTGCTCGCGCTCGACATCGATGACTTCAAGCTGCTCAACGACGCGCTCGGGCACCGCGCGGGTGACGACGTCCTGGGCATGGTCGGTGGCCGGCTGGGGAAGATCGTGTCGGCTGGCGACGTGGTGGCGCGAATCGGCGCCGACGAGTTCGGGATCTTGATGAAAACCGTCCTCAACGAAGACCAGCCGGCCCGCCTGGCGGAGCGCATCTTCCAGCATTTCCGAACTCCTTTCAAAGTGGAGGAGCGCGAGATGGTCATGCGGCTCAGCATCGGGATCGCCGGGCCAGCCGCTCTCGAGGACACGGCCGAGAACTTGATGCGCAACGCTGACATTGCCCTCAATGCGGCCAAGGCGCGCGGGAAGGGGAGGTACGAGCGATATGAGCCGACGCAACATGCGGCCATCAGCGACCGGATGGACCTCCAGGCTGATCTGGGCTATGCGCTGGAGCGACGGCAGTTCGTACTCCACTACCAGCCGGCCGTTCGGCTCCGCGACGGGACGATCATCGGGTTCGAGGCTCTGCTGCGGTGGGATCATCCGCGCCGCGGGTTGTTGTCGCCTGGCGATTTTCTCGTTCTTGCCGAGGAGACCGGGATGGTCAGTGCGCTGCAACGCTGGGTGCTTGGGCAGGCTTGCGCCGACGGCCGGCGGTGGCAGCTCAAGTTTCCGGGTGAGCCGCTCCTCCAGGTCAGCGTCAACGTCAGCCAGCGCGGGTTGACGGAAGCCGACCTCGTCGCCGATGTCACCCAGGCCTGCACCGCCGCCGCGTTTCCTCCTGCGCAGCTCATCCTCGAATTGACCCAGGGCGCGACGCTGGAGGGCAAAGCGGTGGTCCCCCGCTTGCTCGAGCTGCACGAGCGCGGGGTCAGCGTGGCGCTCGATGACTTCGGGGCTTATGCGGCACCGTTGAGCGCGCTGCGCGACTTACCGGTGGACATCGTCAAGCTCGATCACTCGTTCGTCGCCCGGATGGCGACCAGTTCGACCGATGCCACTGTCGCCCGTGCGGTCATCGACCTGGGCACTGCCCTCGGAATGATGACGATCGCCGACGGGATCGAGCGGGCCGATCAGCTGGCCGCGCTGCGCGAGATGAACTGCCCCGCCGGGCAGGGCTACTATCTGTCTCGGCCGTTACCGGCCGCGGGCGTCGACCGCCTGCTGGCCGAGTGCGCCGGCGATGGGAGACTCGTGTTGCCGGCGTTCCAGCTCGACCGCGCCAGTTAGGCGCCGCCGAATTGCGGTCCCAGGATGTCTTGAAGGAGGCGCACGACGGCCCGATCGCCTCCGACGTAGATGACTATCACACGACCCTTGAGAAAGAAATGGGGTGGCGCGACCCAGTCGACGATGGTGTTGGCATTGCCGCTTCAGATAGCTGGAGGTCGGCAGGGGTCGTCAAAGGGCCGCCACTAAGCCGGACTGTCGTCCCTGACTGCTGGTGGAGGAAGGGCTGTCCGACCCCGCCCGAGATGTAGTTCCAACTCCTCATGCTGTATTGGCACTATCAAGATTTGTGATACGGTCTGAGAATGTCGTTCGATCCCAGGGCTCCCCTCGACCGGGGCCAGGTCGAAGATGTTCGCGGAAGCGGCATCGGCGGTCGGGGCCTCGCTATCGGTGGAGGTGGCGTGGGGACCGTTCTGCTCCTGGTCATCTATCTGCTCATGGGCGGCAACCTGTCCGGTCTCGTAGGCAATCAGGATCCCAACGCAGGACAGCAGCCGTCGACCAGCACGCTCCAGCAGTGCAATACCGGTGCCGATGCCAACCAGCGCGAGGACTGCCGCATCGTCGGCTACGTCAATAGCATCCAAAAGTTCTGGACGGACGAGTTCACTCGAGCTGGCCAGCAGTACAGGCCCGCCAGGACCGTGATCTACAGCGATCAAGTCTCCACCGGCTGCGGCGTCGCCTCCTCGCAAGTCGGCCCGTTCTATTGCCGGCTACGTCGTGGCGCACGAGTACGGGCACCACGTCCAGGACCTGGCCGGGCAGCTGACGTCAGGTGGCAGCCAGCAAGGGGCATCCGGGGTCTCGGTGCGTACGGAGCTGCAGGCGGACTGCTTCGCGGGTGTCTGGGCCAACCACGCTGCAGGCACCGGATTCCTGGAGCCACTGACCGCAGACCAAATCGCGCAGGCCCTGGACGCTGCGGCCGCTGTGGGAGACGACCGAATTCAGCAGGAGACCCAGGGTCAAGTCCATCCGGAAAGCTGGACCCACGGGTCGGCCGCTCAGCGCCAGAAATGGTTCGCGATCGGCTACAAGCAGGGCCACCGAGGCGACTGCGACACGTTCCACGCCACCAGCCTGTAGAAGGAGGATCACATGGGGAAGATCGTGGTAACTGAGTTCGTCTCACTGGACGGCGTGATGGAGGATCCGGGCGGAAGCGAGCACTCCAAGCACGGTGCCTGGACCTTCAAGTTCTCTCGCGGGGAAGAGGGCGACAAATTCAAGTTCGACGAAGTCAACAACGCCGAGGCGCAGCTGCTCGGCCGGGTGACCTACGAGGGCTTTGCCGAGGCCTGGCCAAAGCGGAGCGGTGACCCGTTCTCGGCCAAATTCAACAGCATGCCCAAGTATGTCGTCTCCCAGACGCTGAAGAAGGCCGACTGGAACAACTCGACGATCCTCAAGGGCAACGTCGTCGAGGAGGTCTCCAAGCTGAAGCAGAGACCAACTGAACCTGATGGTCTTTCCGGTGATCCTTGGCAGCGGAAAGCGCCTCTTCGCTGAAACCAAGGACCTCAAGACACTGCAGCTGGCGGAGTCAAAGACCGTCGGCGACGGCGTCGCGATCCTGATCTACAAGCCGGCCGGCCAGAAGTGACGACACACGGCGGACGAACCTACGTAACCTGAAGGAGATCCGGCTCCGAATTCACCGATCCGTCACTTTTTCCGCGCAGACCGCGTTCACCGCTTTGACCTCCTGCGGGCGACTGGATGCCACACTAGGCCCAGTCTCTTTCACAGGAGGTGAAACGAATGTTTGCCAGCATCTACAACAAGATCCGCAATCTGCTCAACCGTGAGGAAGGGCAGGGTATGGTCGAGTACGCCCTTATCCTCGTCTTGATCGCTGTCGTGGTTATCGTAGTTCTGATCATCCTCGGCAACCAGGTCAAGAACGTCTTCTGCAACATCTCGGGCGGTCTGGGCCAGTAGGCCTCAACCGCAAGCGAGAAAGGGTCCCAACTTGGGGCCCTTTCTCTTTTTATGCGGCGGTCTCTTCCGGGACTTCAGCGGTCCGCGACCGGCGGGTCCCGCGGAAGACCGTCACCGCTATCACAAATCCCAGCAGCGCGATACCGGCGGCGGTCAGGAAACCGGTGCCGTAGCCCGCGGCCAGGGCATGGTTCACCACGGCATGCGTCGGCTGGACAATGGCCAGCTGATTCCTGGTCGTCGTGGCGGCAATCGTTCCAAGCAAGGCGATACCGATCGATCCACCGATCTGCTGCCCAACGTTGAGGAGAGCCGACGCGAGACCGGACTCCGCCGGAGTTGCGCCCGAGACAGCCATCAGCGTGAGCGGGACGAAGATATTGCCCATCCCGACGGCGATCAGCAGCATCGGTCCGAGCAGTCCGCCGAGATATGTCGTGTGGTCGTTGATCTGGGAAAGCCAGAACAAGCCCGCGGCGACGGACAACGGGCCGATTGTGATGAAGAGTCGTGGCCCGAAGCGGCCGACAAGCCGCGCGACGATTTGCGCCGTGATGATGATCGCGGCGGTCAACGGGAGAAAGGCAACCCCGGCGACGAGCGGACTGAAGCCGAGGACGTTTTGCACGAACTGCGTGAGGAAGAAGAAGACGCCAAAAACGGCGACCCCGATGACGAGGGATAGCACGTAGGCACCATCGCGGTTGCGCCGCGTAAAGATGCTGAAGGGCATCAGCGCGTGCCGGCTACGAGACTCGATGGCCACGAAGACGAGCAGGAGCACGCTGGCAAGGCCCAGCGCGGTAAGCGTCATCGTGTCGGTCCAGCCATGGGTGGCGGCGCGCGACAGGCCGTAAACCAGGAGCACCATCCCGCCGGTGGCCGTGAGTGCTCCGGGCAGGTCGAGGCGGCCATCCCGGCCCTTCGATGGCGCGAGCACGCGCGGGGCAACGGTCGCCAGCAGGATGCCGATCGGCACGTTCACGAACAGGACCCAGCGCCACGTGGCAAAGCTAGTGAGCAGGCCGCCGAGAAGCAGCCCGGCAGCGCCTCCCGCACCGGCCACGGCCCCATAAACCCCAAGCGCCCGGTTGCGGTCCGGGCCCTCGCTGAAGGTGTCGGCGATCAGCGATAGCGCGGCGGGCGCCACGATCGCCGCACCGATCCCCTGCGCCGCGCGCGCAACGATCAGCCATGTCGCGCTGGTCGCAAAGCCACCGGCGAGCGAGCCGAGGGTGAATACCGCGATGCCCACGACGAACATGCGGCGCCGTCCGAACAGATCGCCCGCCCGGCCGCCAAGCAGCAGCAACCCGCCGAACGTGAGGGCGTAGGCGTTGATAACCCATTCAAGGTCGGTTGCGCTGAACTGCAGCGCTCGCTGAATCGAGGGCAGGGCGATGTTCACGATCGTCGCGTCGAGGACCACCATCAATTGGGCCGCGGCGATCACGATGAGCGCGAGGCCAAGGTTGCGAGGCAGGGGAGCGATCTTGCGATCCGTGTCGGAAGCGGCCGAAATCTGAGTGCTCATGTAGGCGGAACCGGCGGCGTGAGCGGATTATTCAAAAGAAGCGCCCCCTACTTTTGGGGGATGACTCCTGGGCCCTCCGGGGGAGGGCAGGCTGGGGGTCTTAGGCTGTCTGCTCGATCGCGACCGGCACCTGGAGCCCCGAGTCGGTGGGCTCGAGAAGCCGCCGGATCACGGCGTTCAACTCCTCGCACTTCTCGAGGATGAGTTCGCACGCCCGCGCGCGCTGCTCTGCTGAGAGGTCCTCAGAGCTCAGCAACTGCGCGTAGCCGTTGATGACGGCCAGCGGTGTGCGCAGGTCGTGACCCAGCGCTCTGAGGTCGGCGTCTCCGGCGTTGCCCTTCGCCACGGCGTTCTCCAATGCATAGGCTTGCCCGCCCGGCTCCGATTGTCAAGAGTGGATCGTGCCCATTGTCGGCCCCCGGGAGCTTACGTTATAATTTCCCTAACGGAAAACCTGACAGGCTGGTAGGGGATCGGAGGCGGTGGCGGTGATGCAATTCATAACCCTTGTCCAGATTCGACCGGAGGGCGCGTCCCCCGGGCCCGGCTCGCGAGCGGCGGCGCGTGCCCCCCAGTGGCAGCACTTGCAGCACCAATTTCAGCTGGTGGGTGGCCGCGTCAATCAGATCTGGAATATCCTCGGTAATGACTACGACCTGATGTTCGTAGGCGAGGCGGACGATCCGAAGACGCTCCATCGGATCGACGCCATTTGCAAGGCGGACGGCTACATGTCGAAGACCCATCCTGCGATCGAGGCGGCGGAATACGCCCAACTCGTTCAGGACACGGCCGATGTTCTGAAGTACGGCGGTGCCCGCCGGGTGCCGGGCGAGCGGGACGAGGCCTAGGCCCGGGAGGCGGCGGGCTCGAGGTCGGCGACGGCGGGGATGAGCTTCTCGCCGATCATCTCGAGCCGTTTTGACTCGTACATCTTCGGCACATGGCCGATCACGGTCTGGATGCCCATGCCGGCGAGCCACTTCAGGCCGCCGAGCACCTTGCCCAGGTTTTCGCCGTTCTCGCCCAGGTCGAACGTGAACAGGGAGGTCTTCTCGATTTCGTCGTAATTGCGGCCGACGGCCTGGCAGTGCTCGCGCAGAATGTCGAGTTTGCGCGGAATTTCGGGAGTGGGGAAGAGGTTGCAGGCATCGGCATACTGGGCGACCAGCCGCAGGGTTTTCTTTTCACCGCCGCCGCCGATGAGGATGGGTGGGTGCGGGCGCGTGAGCGATTGCGGAGAGTTGAGCGGCCGCTCGAGCTGGTAGTGCTCGCTCCGGAACGGCTTTTCGCTGCCGCGTTTGCCATCCCACATCTGCTGGCAGATCTGGAGTGTCTCCTCGAGCCGCTCGAACCGCTCCTTGATGGGCGGGAAGGGGATGCCAAGGCCGCGGCTTTCTGCTTCATTCCAGGCGGCGCCGATGCCGAGCCAGGCGCGACCGCCGGAGAGGACATCGAGGGTGGTGACCGTCTTGGCAAGGATGCCCGGTTGGTGGTAGACGACGCCCGTCACCATGGTGCCGAGTTTCGCGCGCGACGTCACCGCGGCGATGTAGCTGAGCGCGCTATAACCTTCGAGCATCTCGTGGTGTTCGGGGCCGTTCATGCGGATCTGCCAGAAGTGGTCCATCACCCAGATGGAGTCGAAGCCGGCCTGGTCCGCGGTGCGCGCAATGTCGGCGAGCGTGCTGCCGAGCTTGGCCGGCCCCGCTGGCCAGGTGAAATCAGCGATGTCCAGTCCGATCTTCATGGCGGCTCCTCAAGGGAGAATATCAGTGAGCTCGATGAAGCCGCTCCTTTGCATTCGGAATGACCGTGACGACACCCTTGGGATTACATGCGGCACCCTTGCCACGGCGGGCGTCCCGCTGATGCGTCTGGATGCCTTCGACGCCGGTGTGCAGTGGCCGGCGCTGGAGGAGATTAGTGGCCTGATTATCTTCGGCGGCGAGATGAACGTCGACGAGGTCGACGCCCATCCACAGTTGCTCACGCAGCGCGACTTGATGCGGCGGGCGGTCGACGCTGGGCTTCCGGTGCTCGGCATCTGCCTGGGCGCCCAGATGCTGGCACGGGCCTTCGACGCCCGGGTCTATCGAGCCCCGGTCCGTGAGCTCGGCTTCAAGCCGGTGCGCCTCACCAGTGCGGGACAAGGCGACACCTTGCTGAGCGCGTTCCAGACCGGTGATCGAGTCTTCCAGTGGCACGAGGATACCTTCGATCTCCCCGACGGCGCTGATCTCCTCGTGGCCGGCGATGACGTGCTCAATCAGGCGTTCCGTTGCGGCCGTAGGGCGTGGGGTGTGCAGTTTCATTTCGAAGTGGAAGCCCAGGGCGTTGAGGCGTGGTTGCGGGTCGCCGAACCCACGTTGAGCCGGGCCTGGAACAGGACGGCGGACGATGTCCGCGAGGAGCTGCGAATGCATCTCGAAACACAGCAGCAGCGCTCACGGGTCTTGCTCTCGGCGTTCGCCGACACGGTGCGCTCCGCGAATCCTTAGGCGGATCAATTGGGCGTGAGGCAGGCCGGGTAGGAACGGTCGCCGGCGCAGGGACCAATGCTGGCGACGACGTGTGCCCGGTCCACGGCTGTCTCGATGGCGCTCTTCGAGGCAGTGCCCCGTTGCGTCAGTCGGGTCTCGAGGAGTCGATAGCGAAGCATCGCCGAGAACTCCGACCTGGCAACACCGGCCTGCTCGAGATTCTGCTCAAATGCAACGGGCCCGCCAAACGCCACCTCGGCTGCCGCCAGCGCTTGCTCGAGATCCGCCGGGGTAATCACGACCCCACGTTCCGCGGCGAGCTGTTCGACCACGCCGTCGTGGACCAACTCGCGAAGAACGGACGATTCGATATTCGCCAGCCGGCGCTGACCCGACGCGGAGGACCAGTTGACCTGGGCGCCCGTCCGTTCGTACTTGTGCTGCTCGGTGGCAACAATGGAGTGGTACAGGTCTACCGAGAGCGGCCGGCCGTTGACCGAGAACTGTGGGTTTTGGGCTCCGGTGCCGCACGCAGCGAGCGCGAAGGCAAAGACGGCGATGGCCAGAACTCGAATCATCCGGATCGACATGTTGCTCACCTCACACCGGGAATAGCCTGGGCCGTCAACCCGAGGCCGGCAATGGTTATCACGAGCGCACTGGCGACCGGCACGAGTCGAGCCGAGCGGGCAGCAAGTGCTCCTACCCTGAGCCTCCCCCGCAAGCGGGGGAGGAAAGAATGAAGTCGGGGCAGGCCCCCGGCGAGGAGCACGCCGATTCCGGTCAGGACCGCGGCCAGGCCGGCGCTGAACGAGACGATCAGGAGGATCCCGAAAGGGACTCGGTGCAGCGAGATCGCCGCCAGCAAGACGACGAGCGCGGATGGGCACGGGATGATGCCGCTCGAGATGCCGAGCGCGAGCAACCCACGGGATCCGATCGATGCGTGGTCGTGCTGATGGTCACGACCGTGCATCGCCACGCGCGTCCGAGCGAGCAACAGGGCACCGCCAATTCCGAGGATCAAAAGGCCTGAGAGGAGGGTCACCCATGGATAGAGCCGTTCCGGCGTGATCACCGATGCCGCAAAGAGTGTGACCAGTCCGAGCAAGAAGACGCCGGCCGTGTGCGTGACCGTGATCGTGAGTCCCAGCGAGACCGCGTGACGGGCGGTTCCGCGGGTGCCGACGAGATAGCCGGCCATGACCGCCTTGCCGTGTCCCGGCGACAGCGCGTGGAGGGCGCCGAGCGCGATCGCCGCCAGCATCGACCCGCCGAGCGTCAAGAGGGACAAATGAGACGGCGTGATCAGCGCCGCGAAGCGATCGGTGATGACGTGCGCCGGTCCTGGTGCGCTGAGACCGACCCCGCGAGCTTGTGTCGCCGCAGCCCCTGCCACGGGGACGAAAGTAAAGTGTGCCTCCGTTTCGTCCAGCGGACTGGTCAGCATGTCCTGCGGATAGGTGCGCAGTGCATTGCTGACACTCCGGGTTGCCGCGCTGGATTCGAGCAGTCGAGCACCGCCGGCCTGCTGCACGACGATCTCCTTCCACCCGAGGCGGCCCGCGTAGTTGGTGTCGTGATACGCGGCCGCCTGGCGGCCACCGTGCGGCACGGCGGCGGAGAGAAGGATCTGCAGCCGCATGGTTTGCAGCCCGCCCTGGCCGTCGAGGTAGCCGACCGAATGGTCATCGGCCGCCAGAGGCAGGCGCTGCCGGCCCAGGTCGAGCCGCAGTCCAGCCGTGAGGTCGCGGACTTGTCGGTCGATATAGGTCGGGTCGTCCGCGATCCGCTGCTTTTCCTGGAAGGTCGGGATCTCCGCGTAGTCGATCACGTAGAGCACCGCGATGCGGCCTCCGACGACCTGGACCTGACTGAAGCGATTGATGGTGAAGTTGCCGAGCGGATGCGCGAAGGCCGGCACCGCCACCAGGACCGACAGCCCGACCGCGCCCAGCAGCGCCAGGAGCGTGCGTGCCGGCCTCATGCCTTTACCAGCGAGGCCAGAGTCTGCCGGGCGATGGGCGACCAGACCACCGAGAAGTACGGGTTGATCCGAAGGGCCGTTTGCAGATCGGTGCGCGCCGCGCCAATTTGCCCGAGCCGCGCCTCGATCATGCCCCGGTGGAAATACATTCCGGCATCGCGGGTGCCAAGCCGGACCGCCTGGTCGGAGGCGGTCAGCGCCGCCGCGTCGTCGCCTGCCTGGTACAGCGTCCACGCGAGCGTGTCCGCACTCCGCACGCTGGGCCGGTCGGCCATCGCGCGCAGGGCGGCCGCCAGGGCTTCGGGCAGATCGCGCCGGTGGTCGGCGTCGAAGAGCGCGAGCTCGGCATCGAGGTCGACGCCGTTCGCCCGGTAGAGCTGCTGCTCGGCAGCTGCCAGGTCATACGCCTGCGCAGCCTTGCGCGCGTCACCGGCGGCCGCGAAGGCATCCCCGAGCCCGATCACGAAATCGGGGAGCGGGTAGACGTCGACCGCCGCGCGGTATCGGTCGATCGCGGCGGCATAGCGGCCGCGAGCTGCCTCCACACGCGCCAGCCCCGCGAGTGCGTAAGGATACCTCGGCTGATCGAAGAGCGCCCGGCGGTAGGCTGCGTCGGCCTGCGCCAGCTGCCCGGAATTGAAATAGAGGTTGGCGAGCAAGACCCGCGTGTAGGCGCTGTTCTCGGGCACCGCGCCTCCGGCCTCGACCGCCTGCTGCATCGCGGAGACCGCGCCATCGACGTCACCGAACAACTCCCGGGCGTAGGAGACGCGCGCGTAGGAGCCGAGGTCCGGTCGCCGGTCGACCATCGCCTGGAACGTCTGCACCGCCTCGGGATACTGCCCCAGCTCGATCTGGGCATCGCCGATGATTCCCAGAGGACGCGCGCCCGCCGGGTCGAGCTGCCGAGCTCGGTCTCCCCACTTAAGCGCGCCGACGAACTCGTGGCGCGCGAGTGAGAGCAGCCCCATGTCCGTCGATGCCTGCGCATCGCCGGGGTCGTGCGCCAACGCCCGCCTCAGCAGAGCATCGACCTTGGGGTAGTACGAGGGATCGCCGACCTCCCGCACCTTTTGCAGGTAGGCGGCGGCCAGGTCATCGATCGATTTCCAGTCGTCGGGCTGCTGGCGAAGCCGCCCCTGGTCGCGCGCGATGACGTCGTCGGTCCTGAGGCTGATGGCGAGCCCAGTGTGCGGCGCCACCGGGTTCGCCAGGTCAGCCGCCGACGGTCCACAGGCCGCCACGATCGCGCCGATCAGTGCCGCTGCCGCGATCGTCTTGAGGCTGTGTACCTTCATCTCTTCGCTCCCTACGGCATATTCGGGTCGTTGAGATAGGGGAAAGTCGACTGCGCGGTCGGATGGTCTGAGTCCTGACTCACGCCCTGGTGCAGTTGCCCCGCATTTGCACCCGCGTGGCAGGCCGGAATGACGCCGCCGAAACCGCAGAAGGCGCCGTCCACCGCGTTGAGTTCGGTGTCGACCACGTTCTCGGTCAGGTTCCGGCCGTTGGGGAAGCCGAAACTCGGGACGTCCATGTTGTAGCGGAGTTCATCCGCAAACGCCGACCACCGAGCCGGACGGTTGAGCGTGTTCACGCCCCGCAGCAGGATGTCGACGAGGTCCTGCCGGTTGGTGGTGTCGACGCCCTGGCCGAAGAGCACGTTGAAGTAGGTGGCTAGCAGCGGGTTCTGGTAGCGGGGCAGGAACTGCGAATCATTGGCGGGTCGCGACGCGTTGAAGAGGTCCTTCTGCCCGAGGCCGATGACCACCTCATTGATCAATGGGTTCCCCAACCGCGAGACCTGTACCCAGTTGCCCTCGGACGCCTTGAACGGCGGCGTGCTGCTGAGGACGGTCTCCTGGCGGCGGCTCGCGGTCGCCCAGACGCCGATGACGGAGTCGTTGGGACCCTTGATCATCGACTTGGGCACGGAGAGGACGATGCTGTGGACGTTCTCGTTGTTGAGGTAGTCCTCGCCGCCGGTCGCGATCAGGGGATTGAGCGTCAGGATGTCGAAGATGGGGCCCAGGTTCGCGTAGAAGGGGTCGTCACGCTGGCCGGCGAAGACGGTGACGCCGCCGGACAGGTTGTGGATGGCGGCGTTGGCCAGCGTGTGATAGTAGGCGGCGTCGCCGGTCGAGGCGGCGCCCACGACGTCGGGCGGAGTCAGCAGGTTACTGCCGAGAACCGCGCTCGATGAGTCGTCCTCACCGTCGCTCCGGTTCACGCTGACCGAATAGGTCTGCGGCCGGTTCCAGCCAAGGTATTTCGAGCCGTCGAAGGCGATTTGCTTGGTCAGCGCGCCATCGCGGACGTAGGGCGTGTTGTAGAGGAACGTCGTCCCATCGACGGTCGAGGTGCGGAAGCGGAAGGTGAAGGTGACGTGGCTCTTGCCGTCACCGACGTTGTCGACGTGGATCTGGTAGCGGACGTCGTCGCCAAAGCGGTAGAAGTTCGGGCCGCCCGCCGGATTCTCGAACGGCACGTAGTTGGCGACGAGCACCACGTTGTTCGGGTTGT
>VBFX01000330.1 GCA_005889395.1 Chloroflexota bacterium | reverse complement strand
GGGTCTTGCCCATCTGCTTGAGGCGATCGACGATCAGTTTGACGTCCTGTGAGCGCGCTTTGGGACAGATCAGGATGGCGTCATCGGTCTCGATCACGACCATGTCCTCGAGGCCGACCGCGGCCACCAGCTTGCGCGGCGAGTGGATCATGCAGTTTTTCGAATCGATCAACACCGACTCGCCCTCGACGAAGTTGCCCGCCTCGTCCCGCTGCAGGATGTCGTGCAGGTCCGCCCAAGATCCAAGGTCGTGCCATTCGAAGGTGGCCCCGACGACCAGTAGGTTCGTGGTGCGCTCCAGCACCGCGTAGTCAATGGCTTCGGTGGGCAACGTCCGATAGACGCGATCGGCCTCATCCCCAGCTCGGCGAGCGTCCTTCACCTGCTGCAGCCCCGCGTAGAGCCGCGGCGCGTGCTTCGCCATCTCGCTGAAGAGCACGTCGACCGGCCAGCTGAAGAGGCCCAGATTCCACAGGTAAGAGCCCGATGCTAAAAAGCCTTCGGCGGTTTTGAGATCAGGCTTTTCCACAAAACGGGCCACCCGATACACCGCCGGCGGCTCGTCGCCGTCGAGCGGCGGTCCCACCTGGATGTAGCCGAACGCGGTCGAGGCATACGGTGGTCGGAGCCCCACGGTCACCAGGGAGCGTTTCGACTCGGCCCAGCGCGCCTCAGCGTCGAGGGTCTTCAGGTAGGCGTCCTCGTCGTGACCGAGATAGTGGTCGGCGTGGACCGAGAGCATGATGGCCTGCGGATCACGCTCCGCGATGGCGAGCGCGGCGAGGCCGAGCGCCGAGGCGGTGCCGCGCCGCGCCGGCTCGACGATGAATCGTTCGTCGGTGAGCGTGGGCAACTGTTCGCGAATGCTCTTGACCTGGGACTGTTCGGTCACGACATAGACGTTGTCCGTCAGGCGCGACACCCGCGCGTAGGTCGACTGCAGCAAGGATTGCGCCCCGTGGAGGGTGAGTAGGTGCTTGGGCGACTTCTCGCGCGACCGCGGCCACAGCCGGGTCCCGCTTCCCCCCGCCAGGATCACGACATGCCGGGCCATCAGGCGGCCCTCCGCTCCTGGCGCCGCCAATCGTCGAGCGTGTCGCGCAGCATGCGCTCCAGCCCGATCTTCGGGCGCCAGCCGGTCAGCCGCTGGAAGCGGCGCGCGTCGCAGACGTAGACCTCCGCCTCGACCGCGTGCTTTCGCGCCGGATCCACTTCCAGGCTGATCCTGGTGCGGGTCATCGCCAGGAGCCGGGCAACGACCTCGCGAAGCCGTGTCGCCGTCCCCGACCCAACGTTGTAGACCTCGCCCGGCTTGCCCTTCTCCGCAGCCAGCAGGTAGGCGCGCACGATGTCACGGACATCGGTGAAGTCACGTCGCGCCTCGAGGTTGCCGACCTTCAAGACCGGCGGCTGCTTCCCCAGCTCGATGCGGGCGATCTGCTGGGCGAAGCTGGCGACGGCGAAGGTCGGCGCCTGCCGGGGACCGGCATGGTTGAAGGGTCGGAGCCGGATCGCCGCCAGGCCGTGGCTCAGGTGAGTCCGCGGAGCCGACCACGACCACCCGTGGCATGGGGTTCTGCTTGACGACTGCCGCCAGCAGGTTGGCCTCGAGCCCGGCGTTGGTGGCGATCGTCTCGGCAGGGTCATCCCAGGACGCGGCCGGGCTGCTCAGTGCCGCCAGGTGGAAGACCCATTGCGGCTCAATCTCGCGGACCAGGCTGTCGACCCGGTCCCGATCGCGAAGATCCACCTGGTGGGTCCGTACGTGCGGCGCGAGCTCGGCGCGCGGCGCCGGGCGATCCCCGCGGATGGTGCCGTGCACGCTGTGGCGTCGCCGCAAGAGAAGGTCGGAGAGGTGGCTTCCGGCGAAGCCGTCGATCCCCGTGACAAGGACGGTCTTAGCCGTCCTGCGACTCCACCACCTGGAGCCGTTGGACACCCGCTTCGGAGGCGAGCAGGTCGGCCTTGTCGGTCCGTTCCCACGGAAGGTCGACGTCGGAGCGGCCAAAGTGGCCGTAGGCTGCCGTCTGCTTGTAGATCGGGCGGCGAAGCTCGAGCTGCCGGATGATCTCCAGCGGGCTGAGGTCGAAGTGCTTTTGCACCAGATGCTCGATCTTCGGGACCGGGACGCGCTCCGTCCCGAACGTCTCCACGAAGACCGAGACCGGCTTGCGCACACCGATCGCGTAGGCGACCTGGATCTCGCAATGGCTCGCGAGCCCGGCGGCGACGATGTTCTTGGCGACGTAGCGCGCGGCGTAGGCGCCCGAACGGTCGACCTTCGAGGGGTCTTTCCCGCTGAAGCAGCCGCCACCGTGGCGGGCATAGCCCCCGTAGCTGTCGACGATGATCTTGCGGCCGGTCACCCCCGACCACCTGCTCGAGCACGAGCTCCTGCAGGTCCTCACGGATCCGCCCCAACTCGACGTCCTCGGTATGCTGCGCCGAGATCACCACGGTGTCGATGCGCCTGGGGCGGCCGTCGACGTATTCAATCGTCACCTGCGTCTTGCCGTCAGGGCCCAGGTAGGGCAGGGTCTTGTCTTTGCGAACGCGGGCGAGCTGGCGCGCCAGCTGATGGGCGAGCTGGATCGGCATCGGCATCAGCTCCGGCGTCTCGTCGCAGGCAAAGCCGAACATCATGCCCTGGTCGCCGGCGCCGCCGGTGTCGACGCCCTGCGCGATGTCGGGCGATTGCTTCTGGATGGAGACGATGACGCCACAGGTTTCGGCATCGAAGCCGAATCCGGGATGGTCATAACCGGCCTGCTCGATGGTGTCGCGAATCACATCGCGCATCTCGACATAGGTGTCGGTGGTGATCTCGCCGATGACGAACGCCAGTCCGGTGGTAACGGCCGTCTCGCACGCCACCCGGCCGAGCGGGTCCTTCGCCATGATGGCATCGAGGATCGCGTCCGAGATCTGGTCGGCGATCTTATCGGGGTGGCCTTCGGTAACGGACTCCGACGTAAAGAGATGGTTGCGGCGGTTCATCTCGTGCCCGACTCCCAGCCGCCCAGGTACTCGGCCTGCTCGGCAGTGAGCGCGTCGATGGCGATGTGCATCGCGGCCAATTTTAGCCGAGCAATCTCGCGATCGATATCGTCGGGGACCGGGTAGACCCTCGGCTGCAGCTCGCGCGCGTGACTGACGAGGTACTCGGCGCTGAGTGCCTGGTTGGCGAAACTCATATCCATGACGGCCGCCGGGTGGCCTTCGGCCGCGGCCAGGTTCACGAGCCGGCCCTCGCCCAGGACGAAGAGCTTGCGGCCGTCGTGGAGCCGGTACTCCTCGAGGGACGAGCGGATGGTGCGCACGCTCTCGGCCATCCCGTCGAGCGCGCTGAGGTTGATCTCGTCGTTGAAGTGCCCCGAGTTGGCCAGGATGGCGCCGCTCTTCATCGCCTTGAGATGCGGCTCGTCGACCACGTTGATGTCGCCGGTGACGGTGACGAAGAGGTCCCCTTCCTTGGCCGCCTCCTTCATCGGCATCACACGATAGCCATCCATCACCGCCTCCAACGCCCTGACAGGTTCGACCTCGGTGACGATCACGTGGGCACCCATGCCGCGGGCCCGCATCGCCAGGCCACGGCCGCACCAGCCGTAGCCGGCGATGACGAAGACCTTGCCGGCGAGCAGGACGTTGGTGGCGCGGATGATGCCGTCGATCGTGCTCTGGCCGGTGCCATAGCGGTTATCGAAGAAATGCTTGGTCATTGCCTCGTTGACCGCCACGATCGGATAGCGCAACACCTTCTTCTCGGCCATGCTGCGCAGCCGGATGACGCCGGTGGTCGTCTCCTCCGTGCCGCCGATGACGTCGCCGATCAGGTCGGTGCGGTCTTTGTGCAGCGCGGCGACCAGGTCGGCGCCGTCGTCCATCGTCATCGTTGGGCGGTGCTCCAGCGCGGACGCGATGTGCCGGTAGTAAGTGTCGTTGTCCTCACCCTTGATTGCGAAGACACTGATGCCGTGGTCGGCGACCAGCGCCGCGGCGGCCGCGTCGGTGGTCGACAATGGGTTCGAGGCGCAGAGCACGAGCTCGGCGCCGCCGGCCTTCAGGGTGATGGCCAGGTTCGCGGTTTCGGTGGTCACATGGAGGCAGGCGGAAAGGCGCTGGCCCTTGAGCGGTTGCTCGCGCTTGAAGCGTTCGCGGATCTGCTGCAGGACAGGCATCTCCTGCGCGGCCCACTCGATCATCCGGCGGCCGTCGTCGGCGAGCTTCAGGTCCTTGACGTCGTATCGCTGTGCGGGAATGGTGGCCACGAGCTACTGAGCTCGAGAGCCATTGAGAGAAATCATGTCCACAAGCGTACTCAACCGCCGCTCAATCTCGCGGCTATCCGTCTGAACGATGCGGCGCACACTGAAGTCCTCGACGGCGAGGGAACCGAGGACACTGCCGTAAAGCATGCCTCGGCGCAGCACATCATCTCCGCTGTGGCCCGCGCGCGCGACGGCGCCGAGCAGGCCACCGGCGAAAGCGTCACCGGCACCAGTGGGGTCGCGCACCGTTTCCAGCGGGTGGGCCGGCGCGAAGAACACGCGGTCCTGCGTGAAGAGCAGCGATCCGTTCTCACCGCGCTTGATGATCACTGCGCGAGGTCCGTAGGTGAGGATGACGTGCGCCGCCGCCGGCAGAAAGCGC
>VBFX01000329.1 GCA_005889395.1 Chloroflexota bacterium | reverse complement strand
GCGAGGTAGTAGGCCGTTGCCAGGCCATGGCCGCCGGCGCCGATGATGGCGACCTCATACGAGCGCTTCGGCTCGGGGTTGCGCCAGAGATGCTCGGGATGTGAGTGCGGTTCGGCCATGCTCGTTGCTGGCCCTTATATATAAGGTATGGAGCAGCCGGATTCCGAGTGGTGGCGGAGCTGGTTCGGGCGCGGCTACCTGGCCCTCTACGACGAGTATCTGGCCGAACGCACACCCGTCGAGATCGATCAACTCGAGGCCCTGCTCACGCTGCGCCCGCCGCAGCGCATCCTCGATCTGCCATGTGGCCAGGGCCGGCATGCTATCGAGCTGGCTCGCCGCGGTTACGACGTCACCGGCGCCGACCTGTCTCCCTATCTTCTTGAGGTGGCAGAGGAACGCCGGCGAGCACGTGGCGTCCGGGTACGCTGGCTCTCGGCGGACATGCGCCGGCCGATTGCGGGCGAGACGTTCGACGTCGTCCTGAATCTGTTCACGAGCCTGGGCTACTTCGCCGATGAGACGGACGACCGGAAGGTGGTGCGCGCCGCGTCGGCGATGCTCGCGTCCGGCGGTCGCTTCGTTCTCGAGCTGATCAACGGCGAGCGGGTGATGGCTCACTTCCAGGAACGAGAGTGGTTCACGGTCGGGCAGGCGGCGGTTGTGGAGCGGCGCTCCCTCGATCGGAGCGCGCAGCGGATGGTGGTCGAACGAACCGTGACCACCCCCCACGAAACCGAGGTCAACTTCCATGCCCTCCGGCTGTATGACGGGCGCGGCATCGACGCGATGCTGCGGGCGGCGGGCTTCGGCCGGGTCGAACTGTACGGTGACTGGAGCGGCGAGCCGCTCACGCCCGAGAGCCTTCGGGTGCTCGCGGTCGCTACCATGCCGCCATGAAGCTCCTGCTCGAGATCGTGATTTCCGTCTTGCTGCACCCGCTTGCCTACCTGCTCGCGCTCATCAACATCCTGGGTCGAAGTGACCTCAACGGTGGCCAGAAATTGCTGTGGGCGATTGTCTGCATCGTTTGGGGGATTGGGCCGATCCTCTACGTCCTGATCGGCGGCGGCGGCCTCTGGTAGCTCGATCACACGGTCGCGAGCAGCACGTTCGTCGCGCCCGCGATCTCGAGTGGTCCGCGGCCGAGCTCCGCCTCGATGGCGTGCACGCCGCGCGCCAGGAGTGCGCCTCGTTCATCCGCCGACACGGCATCGAGGCGGATGGCCATCGACCACCAGCCCGAAGCCATGTCGATGTAGTGTTGCGGGCTTCGCCAGGTGGTCGATTCCTCGAGTCGCACCACGCGGGCTTCGCTGAAGCCGGCCTCCCTCGCGATCGCCGCGAAGGCGTCCGCATGCTCGACCGTCCGGCGAGTGATGAACTGATCGCGCGGCCTGGGCGCAGGCGGAAGCGAACCGCCGACCGTGCGTTCAAGGATGGCCTGCGCCTCACTTGGCCGGGAGGGCTCGATGGGCACGCTCGCCGCCATCCGCGCACCGGACTTGATGACCCGCCTTGCTTCTGTCAATGCCCGACGAAGGTCGGGGACGAACTGCAGCCCATGCCCACAGACGGCGGCATCAAAGGCGGCATCCGGGAGGCGAAGATCCTCCATGTCCATCAGCTCGAAGCGCACCGGAAGCGGTAGCTCAGCGTCCCCGGCCCGCAGGCGAGGTCGAGGATGCGCTTGCCGGGCCTGGGATCAACCCACTCGATGACGGCGGCCCGACCGCGGGACTCGCTGCGAGCCATCACCTCGTCGAGACGCGCCTTGTAGGCGGCCGCGTGCCGGCTGAAGGTGCCCGGGTACAGATCCTTGGCGGTTGGTTCGTTCAAAAGAAAAGGCGGGAGCGACGCTCCCGCCCTTCAGCATAGTCAGCCGTTAGTCCGTGTCGCGCTCGTCCTTGGTGCAGGGCGCCGGGGTCGTCTGGATGATCGTGATCTGGATCGTCTCCGTGATCGTGATCATCACCGTCTGGCAGGTCACGGTAATCGTGCCCGCCGAGTGACCATCGCCAAGTGCGATGACCTCGATGAGTTTGAGATGCTCGAGCTCGTTCTCTTCGTCTTGCGGTGTCACGAAGGTCAGATGCGCGAAGTCATCCTCGTCGGCCTTGATCGCGGCGACGACCGGCGCCACGCTACCGTGGATCTGGGACTTCGCCGCCGCCAGCTGCGGCTGGACCTTTGCGGCGACCTTCGAGGTCGTGACGGCCTGCGTCACCTGCGTGGTGCAGCCGGCTTCGGCGGTGTTGAGCCTGGCGATGACGGCGTCGCCAGCCTTCTTGACGGCACGCACCAACAGCACCTTGGAGTGCTCGTCGGCCGGTTGGACAACGGCGATGGTGTTGTGGTCGTCGTGCGAAACGATGATCAGGGTCGTGGGTACAGCCGCGACGGTCAGCACGCTCACCGCGGTGACCGTGATGATGCGTTCGCTGATCCACGTGGTCAGGATCGTGAACATTACGCTGCAGCCTCCTTGAGGATCGCGGTCCTCTAGCAGGATGAACGCACCGTGAAAGGGGGCCATCGGCGCCATCTGGTGCCTGTTACCGGGTTGTGCCCGGGAAGGGCTCAGGCGCGACCTGGTTGCGAGTTTGCCGCGACTTTTGAACTCGGAGTTTATGTTGACGCCTAAACTGGAGCGCGGCTATACTTCTGCCCAATGGACTCCGGGCAGAGGGGGTGCAATCCAGTTGTCGGAGATCAAGGTCCGGGAGAACGAGACCTTCGAGAGCGCCCTACGCCGCTTCAATAAGAAGATCAAGCAGAACGGTGTTCTCTCCGAGGTGCGCCGGCGTGAGCACTATGAAAAGCCCAGCGTAAAGCGCAAGAAGAAGATCGCGGCGGCGCGTAAGCGGCGGGCTCGCACGACCTAATCGGCGCGCCCTGAGGGGAGCAGATCCCTGCTGAAAAGATGAGGCAGCGCAGCTCATCGGCGATCGAACAACTCCGGCGGCGCGGGCGGCTGTTCGCTCGCGACCTTCGGTTGGGGCATATCGGCGCCGGCAGGCGCTGGCCGCCCTACCTTCGGCCTGCCGCGATCACCCTGGTCCTGGCGCTGGCGACGGCGTTGGTCGTCGCCCAGAACTTCTTGCCAAACCGGCTCAACCTGCGGGCGGGCGAAGTCTCGAGCCAGGACGTCGTCTCGCAGCGCTCGGTGCGGTACGAGAGCCAAACTCGGCGCGACGAGGCGCGGGCCGCCGCCGCCACGCAGGTGCCGGACCAATTCGACGGCTCGGTCAGCATCCAGCAACGCCAGGCGATCGACTCGCTGGCGACCAAGGTATCCGACCTCCGCCGCTCGTCGAGTTCCGGACCAGATCGGTCGGCCCAGCTGAGTCTCCTGGAGCCGCAGCTCAGTGATGCCCAGCGCCAGTACCTTCTCCAGGCGGACGAGGGCACCGTGGCGACCGTCTTCAAGAGCGCCGGCGACATCCTGCAACAGCTCGAGACCAATGGCATCAAGGCCGACACCCTGAAGAGCGCCTCGGACACGGCACAGACCCGGGCTGGGGCCCTCAGGCTGGATGCGACGGGCGCCTCCGTGGTG
>VBFX01000328.1 GCA_005889395.1 Chloroflexota bacterium | reverse complement strand
CCACAAGCAGGGGCTCAAGATCGTCGATCTCAAGTTCATCGACTTGATTGGGACCTGGCAGCACTTCTCCATCCCCGTCCAGGAACTGACCAGGGACCTCTTCAGCGAGGGGATCGGCTTCGACGGCTCGAGCATTCGCGGGTTCCAGCACATCCACGAGAGCGACATGCTGCTGATCCCGGACGCGTCGACGGCGATCGTCGACCCGGTGCTGCGTGTGCCGACTCTCAGCATCAACTGCGATGTCATCGACCCCATCACCCGCGAGCCCTACTCGCGCGATCCACGCTATGTCGGCAAGAAAGCGGAGGCCTTCCTGCTCTCCACCGGCCTCGCTGACACCGGCTATTTCGGGCCCGAGTGTGAGTTCTACATCTTCAACAGCATGCGGTTCGATCAGAACCAGTTCTCGGGCATGTACGAGATCGACTCGGTGGAGGGCGTCTGGAATTCGGGCAAGAACTCCGAGCCGAATCAAGCCTACCGCCCGCGTTACAAAGAAGGGTATTTCCCGGTGCCACCGACCGACAAGCTGCAGGACCTTCGGTCGCAGATCGTCCTCAAACTGATCGAGGCGGGCGTTGACGTCGAAGTGCATCACCATGAGGTCGGCACCGCCGGCCAGACCGAGATCGACATGCGGTTCGACACGCTGGTGAACATGGCCGACAAGGTGATGATGTACAAGTACGTCGTCAAGAACGTCTGCGCCCAGAACGGCTTCGTCGCGACGTTCATGCCCAAGCCACTTTTCATGGACAACGGGTCCGGCATGCACACGCACCAGAGCCTGTGGAAGAACGGTACGCCGCTCTTCTACGATAAGGCCGGGTACGCGGGCATCAGCGACATGTGCCGCTGGTACATCGGCGGGTTGCTGAAGCATGCGGCGTCGCTGCTCGCCTTCGCCGCGCCGACCACCAACTCCTACCGCCGGCTGGTGCCCGGATACGAGGCACCCATCAACCTGATCTATTCCAAGCGCAATCGGAGCGCCTGCGTGCGCATTCCGATGTACTTCGACAATCCCAAGGCGAAGCGCCTCGAGTTCCGGACACCGGATCCATCGTGCAACCCGTACCTTTCCTTTGCCGCCTGCCTGATGGCCGGTCTCGACGGCGTCATCAACAAGATCGAGCCGCCCAAGCCGATCGACGAAGACCTGTACGAGCTCGAGCCCGAGTTGAAGCGTCAGGTCAAGAGCACGCCGGGGTCGCTGGTCGAAGTCCTCGACGCGCTGGAGATCGACAATGACTACCTGACTCGCGGCGGCGTCTTCACCACGGACCTGATCGAGACCTGGATCGACTACAAGCGCGTGCGCGAGGTCGACCAGGTGGCGCTCCGGCCGCATCCGTGGGAGTTCTACCTGTACCACGACATCTAGTTCGTCCTTGTCGATCTGTTCGCGCGTTCGCCGTTGAGGCGGCTGTCACTCGCCCTGACAGCCGCCTTTAGACACTCAGAAGAGGAGCACCGTCATGGATGACAATTCCATACAGCGCGATAAGCCCTGGAGACCCGGCGACTACCTGCGGCTCGGCCCGTCGTGGCAGGAGCCGCCACCGATCGAAGACTTCAAACCCCTAGGAGTGCCCGACGGCGAAGACTGAAGCGGCCGCAGGCCGCGCCACCCCACAGACGGTCGAGCGCACGCTGGAGCGGCTCTCCGAGCGATCGATCCGCTTCCTGGATCTGCGTTTCGTCGACGTGCTCGGGACGGTGAAGAGCATCACGATTCCGGTCCACCGGCTCCCGCACGCCGTTCGCAACGGCGAATGGTTCGACGGCTCGTCCGTAGAAGGCTTCGCCCGGGTCTTCGAGAGCGACATGTTCCTTCGCCCGGATCTCGAGACCCTGACGATCGGTGAGGCGGAGGGTGCACCGG
>VBFX01000029.1 GCA_005889395.1 Chloroflexota bacterium | reverse complement strand
GGCTCGCCTGATCGGCGCGACCCATCCTGATCGGACGGAGCTCGACGGAGTGCGCCGCTACGTCCGCTGGGGCGCCAGCCCACGCGGCCTCCAGACCCTGGTGCTCGCCGCCAAGGTACGGGCGCTCCTCGAGGGACGGTACAACGTCGCCTTCGACGACCTGAGCGCCGTCGCCCAGCCGGCGCTGCGGCACCGGATCTTCCTGCAGTTCGAGGCCGAGGCCGACGGGATGACCGCCGACCGGCTTATTACGGAGATCCTGGAGCACACCGTCAAGGAATCCGCCCGAGCCTAGCCATGACGCCGGCCGCACTACTGGAGCCCGCCCTGCTCCGCCGGCTCGAGAGCCTGGCGCTGCAGGTTCGGCGCGCGGTGAGCGGGCAAATGGGCGGGGAGCGGCGGTCACGCCGCCGCGGTCAGTCCGTTGAGTTCGCGGACTTTCGTAATTACACACCGGGCGATGACTTCCGTCTCATCGACTGGAACGCCTACGCGCGGCTCGACCGCTTCGTGCTGCGGCTGTTCGTCGCCGAGGAAGAGCTGCCCTTGAGCCTGTTCATCGACCTCAGTGGCTCGATGGACTGGGGAAAGCCGAACAAAGCCGAGACGGCGAGGCGCCTCGCCGGCGCTATCGCCTACGTCGCGCTGGCCGCGCTCGACCGGGTACGGCTGACCATCTTCGCGGACGGGCCGACGTCGGGAGGCGCGCCCTATCGCGGGCGGCGCGCCGCGGCCGCGCTCTTCGCGCGGCTGCAATCGCTGCCGGCCGGCGGCGTGACGAACTACGAAAAGCTCGTCTGGCCGATCGGGCGGCAACGGCCCGGGATGACCGTGTTGATCACCGACGGCCTCGGCGAGCCATCCATCGATCCGGCGCTGGCCGCAGTGCAGCGGGCTCAGCAGGAGGGTGCCGTGCTCCAACTGCTCGCCCCCCAGGAGTTAGCACTGGACTGGTCGGGCGATGCGCGGCTGAAGGACGCCGAGACCGGGATCGAGCGAGAGTTCACCGCCACGCCCCTGACCCAGGGCAGCTATTTACGGGCGCTGGCCCAACGCACGGATGAGATCGAACGCGTCGCGCATCGTCGCGGCCTTCGCTTCGCGCGGCTGTCGACCGGCGAACCCGTCGACGAGATGGTGCAGATCACGCTGCGCCGCCTCGGGCTGCTTGCATGAGCGCGCCCCGGTGTGGAAAGGCGCGCGTGTCATGAGCTTTCTCGCCCCGGCGGCTGCCGTCCTGGCCTTGACGCTGCCGGCCATCGTCGCCCTGTATTTCCTGAAAATTCGCAGGCCGACGCGCATCGTGCCCGCGCTGCATCTCTGGCCGAATCAGATCCGCGACCGGCAGGCGAACGTCCCCTGGCAACGGCTTCGCCCCAGCTGGCTGCTGTTTCTGCAATTGCTTGCGGCCGCCGTTCTCGTCGCGGCAGCCGTGCAGCCGGCGCTGCCCGCCGGCGCTGCCCTGGCCCGCCACAGCCTCGTGCTCATCGACGCCTCGGCATCGATGCAGGCAACCGACGTCGTGCCCTCACGACTCGACGTGGCCAAGCGCCAGGCCAATGCCCTCATCGACCAGCTCGGCCCGCAGGACCGCATGACGGTGATTGCCGTTGGGCCAGTGGCCCGGATCGTCGCGTCGGTCACCGGTGACCGCGATACGCTCCATCGTGCGGTCAACGGGGTCACGGCGAGCAACGGCGCCGCGGATCTTTCCGCCGGGTTGGCAATGGCCGCCGGACTGGTTCGAGCGGGCGACGATGCGCGCGCCTACCTGTTTACCGACGGCATCGTGCAGCCGCTGCGCGCGTCATTCGCGGCAGGTCTGCCGTTTCCGGTCGAGTATCACCGGGTGGGCACCTCTGGCGAAAACGTCGCGCTGACGTCATTGACGGTCCGGACCAGCGCGCAATCGCGCACCGCCTACCTGCACGTGCAGAACTTCGGCCAGCAGCCCCGCTCGGTCAGCGTCGAGTGGCGGGCTGACAGTCACTTGCTCGACGTCCGGCCGCTGACGCTCGCCTCCGGCCAGGCCCAGGATTTGATTTTCCCTGTGCCTGGCGACGCGACGTCGGTCACCGCCCACGTCGCCGCCAGCGACATCTTCGCGCTCGACGACACGGCAACGGCCGTGGCGCGCACCCCGCGCGCCTTTCGGGTCCTCCTCGTGACGCCCGGAAATGTCTTCCTGGAACAGGCGCTGCGGCTGCGCACCGACCTGCAGATCGACGTGATCGCGCCGGCGGGGTATCGAGCGAGCGCCGCCTATGCCCTGACAGTGTTTGATCAATTCTCTCCAGCCGCCTTGCCGGATGGCCCATTCGTCATGGTCGATCCGCCGGCGGGGTCTACGCTGGCCGGCGGCCAACCCGTCGGCATCGGGCGCGTCCGTGCCGTCGACGCCGGCGATCCGTTGCTCGCCAACGTCGACCTCCAGGATGTCCACGTCGCCCGCAGCCAGGATCTCCGGAGTTCGACATTTGGCCGGCCGCTCGTTAGCAGCTTGCAGACGCCCCTCGTGCTCGTCCGCGATGAGCCGTTCCGGCAGGTGCTGGTCGGGTTCGATCTGCACGAGTCCGACCTGCCGTTGCGGATTGCCTTCCCCATCCTCGTCCAGAACCTGAGTGAGTGGCTGCTGCCACCCAGCGTTCCCAGCCACAGCTTCCATCCGGACGAACCCGTCACGATCGTGCCCGAGTCCGGAGCGACGTCGGTGTCCGTGGTCCGTCCGGATGGCAGCCGGCGCCCGCTCGCCGCCGGCTCGATCGCCACCTTCGGCGATACGGATCCCACCGGCCTCTACACCGTGGAGCAAACCATCGCTGGAACGTTGCAGCGCTCCTGGTTCAGCGTGAACCTGTTCTCTGAGCCTATCTCGCAATTGAAGCCACCCGATCGGCTCACCCTGCCGCCAACAAGAACGACGATCACGCAGGTAACCCATCACGGCCAGCTCGAGATCTGGCCGTGGATCGCGCTCGTGGCGCTCGCCGTCGTGACGGCCGAGTGGCTGGCCTTCCACCGTGGGCTTTGAGGTAACCCGCCCCCTCCTTCTGGGGGCGGGCGTCCTGGCGCTCGTCGTCATCGTCGCCATCTGGCGGTTCTTTCCGCCGCCACTGGCACCGCAGCGCGCGCGGCTCTCGCTCGGACTGCGCGCCCTGATCGTGCTGCTCTTGAGTGCCGCACTCGCCGGCTTCCAGGTGCAGACGACGCCCGCTTCGCAGTCTCTGCTCGTCGTCGCCGATCTTTCCGCCAGCGTGCAGAGCGCGCTGGACAGCGAAGCCGCCGCCGTTCGACGCATCCTGCAGCAACGGCAGGGTGACAACCGCGCCGGCGTGCTCAGCTTCGGTCGCGACCCCCAGGTCGAAGTCAACATCGGTAAAGACCCGCAGTTCGGCGAGTTCCAGAGCCAGCCGAACCCGCACTACACGGATATCGCCGCCGCCCTGCAGCTGGGCGGATCGATCCTCCCGGACGATGGCCGGAAGCACATCGTGTTGATCTCCGACGGGCGCGCTAACCTTGGCGACGCGATCGGTGAGGCACGTCTGCTGCGCGCCGAGGGGATTCGGGTGGACACGGTCGCGTTGCCGGTGCCACAGGGGGCCGAGGCCTATGTCGACCGGCTCGACGCACCGCGTACGGTCACCCAGGGTCAGCAGGCCAACGCGCAGGCGCTGATCGTCAGCAACACGCCCACCCCGGCGACCATCCGCTGGTATCTCGACCGGACGCTTGTCAATACGTTGCAGCTCGAGCTGCCCGTGGGTGAGACCACGGTCAAGCAAACCGTCAAGCCGCAGGACCCCGGTTTCCACGCGGTTCGCGTCGTGATCGACGCGGTGCGCGACACCTACGCCGAAAACAATTTGGGGGAAGCCCTCATCCAGGTCGTCGGCCCGCCACGGGTGCTGCTGGTCGAAAACACGCTGGGCGAGGCGGCCAGCCTCGAGTCGGCCCTGCACTCGACGGGCATCGGCACATCGGCCGTCACGCCCGACCGGCTGCCACGGTCGGCGGCGGACCTTGCCGCCTACCAGGCGGTCGTCCTCGTCAACATCCCGGCCGCAAGCCTGGGCGCCGACGGCATGAACTTACTGCAAGCCTCGGTGCGGGACCTTGGGACCGGCCTGGTTGTCATCGGTGGCACGGAGAGCTATGGTCCCGGCGGCTATGCGGGCACGCCGCTGGAAACGACCCTCCCCGTCCAGATCCAGATCCCGCAGGATATGCAGAAGCCACCGGTCACGTCACGCGACATGGTCGGTGTCACTGACGGCGCCATGGGCATGGTCGTGCCGCTCGCCCCACTGACGGATAAGGCCGCCATCAAACGCAAGATCGAGGCCATCGGTCTGGGCGACCCCGGGAGCTACGCGCCCGATCTGAATGCGGCCGACCAGGCCCTCAGCAAGGCGAAAGCCGCCATCAAGCACGTGATCTTGTTTGGCGACGGCGACACCATGGATCGCAACTACCAGGCGGCGATCACCGCGATGCACGGCCGCGGGATCACCCTGTCAACGGTCGCGATCGCGGCCACGGCACAAGACGTGTCAATGATGCAGGCGATGGCGGGATGGGGACACGGCCGCGCCTATCAGAGCAACAGCCTGCAGGACGTCCCCCAGATCTTCCTGAAAGAAACGCGTGAGGCCCTCAAGCCCTGGATCGTCGAGGGTCGCATCGCGCCGCAGCTCGCATCGCTCGCGGACGTGATCCCGGGCGTACCCCTCGACAGTTTCCCGGCGCTGGCGGGCTATGTGGCGACCACGCCGAGGGCCGCCGCGGATATCGTGCTGAAGAGCCCACAGGGCGATCCGTTGCTCGCAACCTGGGAATACGGGCTGGGCCGGGTGCTGGCGTGGACCAGCGACGCGCAGGGTCGATGGACGGCGGACTTGCTGCATTGGCCGTCGGCGAATCGATTCTTCGGCGACATCGTCCACGCGAGCCTGCCGCAGCCGGGCGACCCCGCTCTGCAAATCGAGACCCGGGTTCAGGGCGATCACACGCACCTGCTGGTGACCGCGCCAGCGACCTCGGGCGCGACCATCACGGTCAACGCCGTCACGCCGGATCTGGCCGGCACCAGCCTGACGCTCTCGCCCACCGGCCCCGGCCGCTTCGAGGGTGACCTGCCCACCGACCAGGTCGGGAGCTACCTCCTTCATATCAGCGAGTCAGCTGGCGGCGTCGTTCGACACACGACGACGAGCGGGCTGGTCGTTCCCTACTCACCCGAGTATCGCGAGCTGGGTACCAACGCCGCTACGCTCAAGGCGATCGCGCAGGCTGGCGGCGGGGTGATGCTGTCAGACCTCTCGCAGGCCTTCCGAGTGCCGCTGCCGGCCGTGCACGCCGCCCGGCCGATCAGCGAGGTCCTCCTCGTGCTCGCGATCCTCCTCTTCCCCATCGACGTCGCCGTGCGGCGCCTGATCTTCCGGGTGGAAGACCTGCCGGCCTGGCGCCGAGCCCTGGAGCGAGCCCCGGCGGCGGCCGTTCCCGCCGAGGCGACCGTGACCCGGCTCCGCGAGAGAGTCGAGGGGGTCCGCGCCGCCCGGGCGGCACAACCTCGAACGCCGAAGAAGCCACCGGACGACCCAACCGGCGAGCTCCTCTCCCGCCGGCGCCGCCGCTGACTCTTAGGCTGCGTTTATGAGCAGACCGTAAACTAGGCGGCGATGTTCCCCGGCGCCGGCTTTATCCAGATTCTGATCAATATCCTGATCCTGCTCTTGATCGTGCGGGCGATCTTCTCCTGGTTCCCACAGATGCTGTACTCGGAAGCCGGTCGGATCATCGTCGTCGCCACCGAGTGGTACCTCGCGCCCATCCGCCGGGTCATCCCGTCGGCGGGCGGACTCGATCTGTCGTTCCTCGTCGGCATCATTCTTCTCTATGCCTTGCAGGCCTTCATCGGATCAGCCAACATCGTCGTCGCGCTGCTCGTCATCGTCCGCTCCGCCCTGACCTTCTGCATCATCCTGGTGCTGATCCGGGTCTTTTTCGGCTTCTTTCAGATGGACCCCTGGCACCCGATCACGCAGATGATCATGCAGGTGACCGAGCCCTTTGCGCGGCCCTTCCGTCAGTGGTTTCCGCGACGCCCGCGTGCGTTCGATTGGGCGCCCGTGGCCGCCCTGGTCGTCTTGCTGGGCGCTCTCTTTCTGACCTCGATCCTGCCGGTCGGCTAAGAGCTCGCCGAACCGACGAGCGTCCGCGGCTGCCGGCTGCCGCTGACCTGGCGTTCGGGCGCGCGCCGCCTGATGACTTCGAGGCGCCAGACGGGCCGCGCAAACAGGGCGTCGATTTCGCGCTGGGCGCGGTCACCGGCGAGCCCGCCGCCCTGCACCCGGAACTTCTCGCCCAGGTCCATATCGACGACCTGATCGGCGCGTTGCAGGTGCAGCACGACACGGTCCGGACCGGCGCAACGGCCGAGGATCTCCTGGAGCGCCGCCATCTGCTCCGCCGTCGCCTCGGCCGGCACGTCGAGGTGCACGACCTGGTTGCGCACCCAGCCCTCGTGGCCCGCGTCGTCGAACGCGAGGATCTCGTCCGCGATGACTTTCGCGATCTCGCCGCGCTCCTCGTCCTCGCCGGCGGCGCTGCGCGCATCGACCTTGCCACGGACGATCACGACATTGTCAGAGAGTAAAAGCGCGCGGCTCTCTTCGAACAGCCTGGTGAACACGATGACTTCAATGGTGGCCGTCAGGTCTTCGAGCTGGACGAAGGCCATCGGCTTGCCGGTTTTCGTCACGATCGGCCGTACCGCCTTGATGACGCCACCGATGCGCACCTCGTAGTCCTCCATGTCGGGCGTGACCTGGTTGGCGTAGGTGTCGACCTTGGCATGCAGCTCCTGCTCGATGCGCCGTAATGGATGGTCAGAAAGATATAAGCCGAGGAGTTCCTTCTCACCCCTGAGCCGTTCGTCATCGGGCATGGGCGGCATGTCGGAGACCAGGCCGGCGGCCGGGTCGTCCATCTCGTCGGCCTCGGGCAGCATGCCGAACAGATTGGTCTGGCCGCTCTCCCGCTCGCTGATGATCTGCGCCGCCCGGTCGCTGACGCGGTCGATGCTCGCCAGCAGGCGACCGCGCTCGCCCAGACTGTCGGTCGCGCCCGAGCGTATCAGGCTCTCGAGCACGCGCTTGTTCACTTCGCGGGGGTCGACGCGGACGCAGAGATCCAGCACGGACTTGAACGGTCCGTTCGTCCGACGCTCGTTGAGTAGCAACTCGATCGCGTGCGTGCCGACGTTCTTGATCACGGCGAGGCCATAACGAATCTTCCCATCCTGGACCGAGAAGCCGGCCTCGGAGGTGTTGACGTCGGGCGGCAGCACGTCGATGTCGCGCGCATGGCAATCGAGCACGGCGGCCGCGACTTTGTCGTAGTTGCCCGCCTCATTGTTGAGCAGCGCCGCCAGGTACTCCAGCGGGTAGTTCGCCTTCAGGTAGGCCGTCTGGTACGAGATCACGGCATAGGCGGCGCTGTGCGCCTTCGGGAACCCGTAACCCGCGAAGTACGCCATCAGGTCGAAGATCTCCGTGGCCTTCGACTCACTCACCCCGCGGTTGGTCGTACCCTCGATGAACTTGGCGCGCATCTTCGCCATCTCTTCTTTCTTCTTTTTGCCCATCGCGCCGCGGAGCACGTCTGCCTCACCGAGGCTGAACCCGGCAAGCTGACGGGCAATGTTCATGACCTGCTCCTGGTAGACGATGACGCCGTACGTCTCCTTGAGGATTGGCTCGAGCTGCGGCAGCAGGTAGACGATCTCCTCCTCGCCGTGCTTGCGCTTTACGTACTGGTCGACCAGGCCACCCTCCAGCGGTCCGGGGCGAAAGAGCGCGTTCGCGGCGGTGATGTCATCGAAGGTAGTCGGCCGCATATCCTGCAGAAGGCGGCGCAGGCCGGCCGACTCGAGTTGGAAGACGCCGTTGGTATCGCCGGCCTGCAACAGCCGGAACGTTGCCGGGTCGTCCCAGGGGATCGAGGCGAGGTCCAGTTTCAGGCCACGGGTCAGCTCCAGGTTCTTCAGGGCGTCTTCGATGATCGAGAGGTTACGCAGCCCGAGGAAGTCCATTTTCAGTAGCCCGATCTTCTGAACGGCATTCATCTCGTACTGCGTCATCACCGCCCTTTTCTCGTGGCCATTCTTCTCGCCACGGGTGATGCTCGCTTGGAGTGGCACGTATTGTTGCAAGGGCTCCGGCGTGATGACGATGCCGGCCGCGTGCGTCGAGGCGTGGCGAACCAGGCCTTCCAGCTTCCGCGCGTTCTTTAGAAGCCGCTCGTACAGCGGATCTTTCTCGGCCTGGGCCAGCTCTGGGACCATCGCAATGGCCTTATCCAGCGTCATGTTGAGTGTCGGCGGCACCAGCTTCGCAAGGTGGTCGACCTCGCGCAGCGGGACGTCAAGGGCACGCCCCACGTCACGAATGACCGCGCGCGCCTTCATCGTGCCGAAGGTGATGATCTGGGCGACGTGATCCTGCCCGTACTTCTGGCCCACATATTCGATGACCCGATCGCGATTTCGGTCGTCAAAGTCGACATCGATATCGGGCATCGAGATCCGCTCGCGGTTGAGGAAGCGCTCGAAGATCAGTCCGTGCTGTAGTGGATCGAGGGTGGTGATGCCGAGCCCGTAACACACGATGCTGCCGGCGGCCGATCCGCGTCCGGGTCCAACCGCGACACCGTTGGCCCTCGCATAACCGATGAAGTCACTGACGATGAGAAAGTACGGTGCGTAGCCCATCTCCTGGATCACTGATAGCTCCGTCTCGAAGCGATCACGCACGACCTGACCCATCTCGGGATAGCGCTTCTTCAGGCCTTCCTCCGCCAGCCGGCGCAGATAGCCTTCGGCATTCTCTCCGGGCGGCACCTCGAAACGCGGCAGCAGCGGCTTGGTGTCGAGCTCCAAATGGCAGCGCTCGGCGATCTTGACGGTGTTGGCGACGGCCTCCGGGAAATCACGGAATCGCTCGGCCATCTCGGCGGGCGTCTTGAGGTAGAACTCGTCGTTGTGGAACCGCATCCGCTTCTGATCCGAGGTGACGGTGCCGGTCTGCAAGCACAGGAGGATGTCGTGCGCCTCGGCGTCGTCCCGTCGCGTGTAGTGCGAATCGTTGGTCGCGACCATCGGGATCCCGGTGCGCTGTGATAGCCGAGCCAGTCCTTCGTTCACACGGGTCTGCTCCTCCAGGCCGTGGTCCTGGATCTCGAGGAAGTAGTCCTCACCGAACATCCGCTGGTATTCCCGGGCGACCTGCTCCGCCCCCTCCTCATCACCCTCGAGCAGCCGGCTGGCCACCTCGCCGCCGAGGCAGCTCGAGAGTGCGAGCAGTCCCTCAGTGTGCTCGGCCAGCAGGGCCTTGTCGATTCGAGGCTTGTAGTAATACCCCTCGAGGTGCGCCAGGCTGGACAGCTTGATGAGGTTGCGGTAGCCGGCCAGATTTTTCACCAACAGGATCAGGTGATAGGGATCACGATCGGCTCGGCCTTCCTTCTGGTGGCGCGAGCGGGTTGCGACGTAGGCCTCCTGGCCGATGATCGGGTTGATGCCGGCCGCCTTCGCCTGCAGGTAGAGATCGACCGCGCCGTAGAGCACGCCGTGGTCCGTCAGCGCGATCGCCGGCATGCCCGTCTCAACGGCATGGCGGACCATCTCGGAGATCCGGCTGGCGCCGTCGAGCAAGCTGTATTCGGAATGCGTATGAAGGTGGACGAAGCTCATGCGTTCCGTTGGAGCTTGACGACCGCCTCGATGTGGAAGGTCTGGGGGAACATGTCGACGAAAGCCACCTCCACAAGGGTATAGCGTCCGGCGGCACAAAAACGACTGAGATCTCGCGCCAGCGTTGCCGGGTCACACGAGATGTAGACAAGGCGTTCGGCTCGCAAATTCGCCATCGCTTCGACGGCCGTCTCGGCACAGCCTGCGCGTGGTGGATCGAGGACCAGGACGTCAATTGGGCTCTCGATCCGGCTGAGGGTGTCTTCGACGCGTCCGCGACGGTACTGGACATTGCCACAGCCGTTGAGCTGCATGTTGAGCTCGCCAAGCCGGACGGCATAGGGGCTTTCCTCCACGGCGATGACATCGGCGGCCCGCTCCGCGAGCCTCGCGGTGAGCATGCCGATCCCGGCATAGGCGTCGACCACACGGTCGCCGCCACTCAGACGGGAAAATGCGACGGCGCGCTGATACAGGACGTCACGCTGCCGGGCATTGACCTGGACGAACGCCTCGGGGCGTACGCGGAAGTGCCGGCCGGCATCGGCCATGCCGATCGAATCATCGTTCAGGTTGAGCTCCGGGATCCAGCCGGCGGCGCGCCCGCCGAACCCGGGATCGGCAGACCCCGGTGGATACGGAGCCCAGAGCAGATCGCTCGTGGCCGGCGCCCAGGTGAACTGCAGCGCCGTGACGCGGGCGGCGGCCGGATCCTCCGCGGCGCGCGCGAACGCCGGGAGCGCCCGCTCGATCGCCTCGGCGTGGATCAGGCAGGCGTCGATCGGCAGCGTTTGATAGGTGTGCTTTCGATAAAAGCCCAGGGTGACGACGCCGCCGCGGCGCAGCACGTGGAATTCGCCGCGAATGCGATAGCGCCATGGATCGTCCATCCCGAGGACGTCAATGCGGTCGATTGGGAATTCCAGGTGGGCACGCTCGAGCTGGCGATGCAGCACCTGCCGCTTCTGCGCGAGCTGCTCGGGGTAGGCGAGGTATTGCAGCTGACAGCCGCCGCATCCAGCCTTGAAGTAGGGGCAGGGCGGCTCGATGCGCGCGGCCGCGGGGTCCAGCACGTCGGTGGCCTGGGCGCGCCAGAAGTCCTTCCGTCGATGGGTCACCTCGGCCTCGACGGTCTCGCCGGGAATCGCTCCTTCGACGAAGACGACGCGACCGTCGACGCGCGCCACCGCCGCCCCGCCATGGGCGAGCTCGCCGACCGTGAGTTGCATTACGAAATCTTCTCTCGGAGCGACGCTTCGAGCCGCTGCGGGTTGGCCCGGCCTCTCGAGATCTTCATGCCCTGGCCGATCAGGAATTTCAAGGCCCGTTCCTTTCCGGCCTTGAAGTCCGCGACGCTCTGGGCATTTTCGGCGATGACCTGGTCGGCGATGGCCTCCAGCTCGGCGTCGCCGCTGATCTGGCTCGATCCCTTCAACGCGGTCAGCGCCGGCCCTGGATCTACCTCGCGGTACATGACTTCGAACGTCTCCTTCGCCATCTTGCCGCTGATGACGCCGGAGTCGATCATTTGGATGAGTTGCTGCAGGTGGGCCGGTTTGACCGACGATTGCTCGATTTCTTTTCGGTCGGCATTGAGCAGCCGGCTGAAATCGCCGAGGATCCAGTTCGCGGCCGCCTTGGCCGGCGCACCCAGCCGGACGGTCTCTTCGAAAAAGCCGGCCATCGGCTTGGACGAGGTCAGCAGCGAGGCGTCATACGCCGTAAGCCCGTACGCCGTGATGAACCGTTGCCGTCGCGCGGCCGGCAGTTCCGGCACGCCGGCGCGGATCTCCGCCACCCATTCCCGGCTGACGTCAAGTGGCGGTAGGTCCGGCTCCGGAAAGTATCGATAGTCTTCGGCGAACTCCTTGGTGCGCTGCGAGACCGTCAGCCCGCGGGCATCGTTCCAGCCGCGTGTCTCCTGGACGAGCCGGCCGCCAGCGTCGAGGACCTCGGATTGCCGCCCGATCTCATACTCGATCGCGCGGTGAATCGCCCGAAATGAGTTCATGTTCTTGATCTCGACCTTGGTGCCGAGCTCGACCTGGCCGGCCGGCCGCAGTGACACGTTGGCATCGCAGCGCAGCTGACCTGATTCCATGTCGCCGTTGTTGATGCCGAGGTACTGAAGGATCGTGCGTAGCTCAACGACGTATTGCCGCGCCTCATCGGCGCTGCGCAGGTCGGGCTCCGACACGATCTCCATCAGGGGCACGCCGGCGCGGTTGAAATCGACGAGCGAGGACTGCGCCTCCTCGATCGCGCCGGCATGGAGGAGTTTCCCTGTGTCTTCCTCGAGGTGGACGCGGGTGATGCCGCAACGGCGCGCCTCGCCCTTCACGTCGAACTCGAGGTGGCCGTTGCGACTGAAGGGCAGGTCATACTGCGAGATCTGGTAGCCCTTGGGCAGGTCGGGATAGAAGTAATTCTTGCGGTCGAACTTCGAGAATTCCGGAATGTCGCAGTTCAAAGCGAGCGCGGTCCGGATCGTGCCCTCGACTGCGCGCCGGTTGATCACGGGAAGCGAACCCGGTAGGCCGAGGCATACCGGGCAGGTGTTCGCGTTGGGGGCCGACGTCAGGTAATCCGTCGAGCACGAGCAGAACATCTTGCTCTGCGTCAGCACCTGGGCGTGGACCTCGAGACCGACCACGACTTCGTAGCGGGTCGCGACTGCGCTCACGCCGCCGCCCGCATCAGCGGCGACTGGAGCGTGCGGAAGTCCGCGGCCGCCTCGAACGCGTGGGCGACCTGCAACGCGATCTCTTCGCGAAAGCCGGGGGCGATCACCTGCAGGCCGATGGGCAGGCCATTCGCAAGACCGCACGGAACGGAGATGCCGCAGACATTGCCGAGGTTCGCGGGGATCGTGATGATGTCGTTCAGGTACATCGCGACCGGGTCCTGCGTCTTCGCCCCGAGCGGAAAGGCCACAGTTGGTGACGTCGCACCAACCAGCGCGTCGACGCGTTCGAAGGCGCGCTTGAAGTCATCGATGATCAGCGTACGGACCTTTTGCGCCTGCAGGTAGTAGGCGTCGTAGTAGCCCGAGCTCAGTGCATAGGTCCCGAGCGTGATCCGGCGCTTCACCTCGAGGCCGAATCCCTGCTGACGCGTCAGCATGTATTCCTCGATCAGGTTTTTCGCGCCCTCGGCCTGGTAGCCGTAACGGACCCCGTCGTAGCGCGCGAGATTCGAGCTCGCTTCCGCCGGCGCGATAATGTAATACGCCGGCAGCGCGACGTCGCTGTGCGGCAGGCTGACTTCTTCGATCGAGGCGCCCATTTGCTCGAGGAGACGAATGGCGTCGCGGATCGCCTGCTCAACGGCCGGCTCCATGCCGGCCACGAAGTATTCCTTCGGCACTCCCAGCCGCATCCCCTTGACGCCGTTGCGCAAGGTCGATAGATAATCGGGCACCGGACGGGGCGAGCTGGTCGAGTCGCGCGGGTCGTGGCCCGCGATCGCCTGCAGCAGGATGGCGCTGTCCGCGACGTCCTTTGTCATCGGGCCGATCTGGTCGAGCGACGAGGCAAAGGCGATGAGGCCGTAGCGACTCACGCGCCCGTAGGTGGGCTTGAAGCCGACGATGCCGGTCAGCGCCGCCGGCTGGCGAATCGAGCCGCCGGTGTCGCTGCCGAGGGCCCCGATGGCCTCCCCCGATGCCACCGCCGCGGCGGACCCGCCGCTCGAGCCG
>VBFX01000028.1:9152-22170 GCA_005889395.1 Chloroflexota bacterium | reverse complement strand
CGCCTGCATGAAGGCATAGCAGATCGTCGGTCCGACGAAGTTCGCCCCACGCTTGATCAGATCCTTGCTCAAGGCGCGTGATTCGCTCGTCTCCGCGGGAATGTCGCCCATCCGCTGCCACGCGTTGCGCTTCGGCCGGCCGCCGACGAAGGACCAGGCGTAGCGGTCAAAACTGCCCTGCTCCTTCGCGATCGCCTGGACCACCCGGGCGTTTCTGATGGCGCTCTCGATCTTCGCCCGGTTGCGGACGATGGTCGAGTCCGTGAGCAGCCGATCGACGGTGGTCTGTCGAAAGCGCGCGACCGCGGCCGGGTCGAAGTTTCTGAAGGCCTTGCGGTAGGCATCCCGTTTGCGAAGGATCGTCATCCAGCTCAGCCCCGCCTGCGCGCCCTCGAGGATCAGGAATTCAAACAGCAAGCGGTCGTCGTGGACGGGGACGCCCCACTCGCGGTCGTGGTATTCGAGCATCAAAGGATCGCCCTCCCCCCAGCCGCACCGCTGAATGGCCACGCCCCCACCCTACCCTCCCCCGCGTGCGGGGGAGGGATCTATAGTCGCATCGTGCCGGATCTCGCGATCGAGTATCGCTATCCGATCGCCGTCAAGTACCTGGCCGAGCGGCTCACGCCCTAGGCACGCCGCAGGGGAACGCTGGGGGTCACCGTCGATCTCTCGATGAGCAGATTGCTTTGGCGAGCCGCCACCAGTTGTTGGCTGCTCGTCCTGCTGGCCGGATACCAGGGGTTACAGGGAGCGACCTCCGGGTGGTCTTCAAGTCCATGCACGGCGGACGACATCCGGCACGTAGTCGAGCGTTTCATCAATGCCTTCAACCAGGGCGACATCGGACAGTTGGATCGGTTGGTGTCCAGCCAGCAATTCAACTGGTACTCAACGGATGCTCCTGGAGAGCGCTTCAATGCGCAAGCCGACGACCGGGGGAACCTGATGGCGTATTTCGCGTCGCGTCATGTGCAACACGAACATCTCGCTCTGAACTCGCTTGACGTCACTTTCACCGATGCGAGGCGAGGCGGTTTTTCGTTCCGCGTGACGCGCAGCGCCGATGATGGATTGCCGCCCACGCGCTATATCGGCAAGGGCGAAGTCCAGTGCGCAACCGTGCCGATCAGCGTCACGGTCTGGTCGATGGCACGGTTTCCATGGTTACCCATCGAACTGCTGCCCGAGGCGGCGGGACTGGCGCTTGTGGCCGCGGTAGTCGGCGCAATTGTCTGGTGGCGGCGGCGGCGTGCAGCGACACCGGCCTAACCAGAGGGGGAGGGGGACCCGGCGAACCCAGCCGAATGTCTGGGTGATGGCCTCGCTGTCCGGGTGAAGTCACCGAAGCTGCGGGACCTTAACGTGGAATGCAATCGAAATTTCTCAACAACCATAAGGAGCAATCAGCATAATGGCGACTCTCAAAGATCTTTCGAACGACATCGCCGCCCTGGTGGAGAAAGCGAGCAAAAGCGAGGTCCAGGTCGATGCCCGCAGGGGCCGCGCCGGCACCGGCATCGTCTGGGACAGTGGACTCGTCCTCACCGCCAACCACGTCGTCGAGCAGGAGGACGACATCGAGGTGGTCGTGGACGAGAAGCGGACGAAGGCGACCCTGGTCGGTCGGGATCCGGCAACCGACCTGGCACTGCTCAAGGTGGACGGCCTGTCCGCCCCGGCACTGCCGCGCGCGAAGGTGGAAGAGCTCAAGCCGGGGCAGATCGTGCTAGCGATCGGCCGGCCCGGCAGCCTCAAGGCGACGTTCGGCACGATCAGCGCCGTCTCGTCCTCCTGGCGCGGCTGGCGGGGCAGCGAGATCGAGCATCTGATCCAGACCAACGCTCCGCTCTACCCCGGATTCAGCGGTGGCCCGCTGATCGACGTCGAGGGTCGCGTGGTCGGCATGAACAGCTGGGTCTTCGGCCGGGGCGATGGGCGGGCGATCGCCATGGATGTCGCCGAACGCGTGGTCGCGAGCCTGCGCGCCGAGGGCCGCATCAAGCGGCCCTACCTGGGGATCGGCACGCAGGAGGTGCCACTGCCCGAGGCCGTGAAGGGCCGCGTCAACCAGGACAGCGGCCTGCTGATCGTGGCGGTCGAGCCGCAGAGCCCCGCCGACAAGGCCGGGCTGATGCAGGGCGACACCCTGGTGGCGCTCGACGGAACGGCGACCAAGAGCCTGGAAGACCTGTATTCGGGGCTCCGCAAGATCAAAGTCGGTGCCAGCCAGACCGTCAAGGTCATCCGTGCTGGTGAACTCAAGGAGTTCCCGGTGACGGTCGGCGAAGCCGGGCGCTAAAAGTCCCCAGCCTGCCCTCCCCCGCGAGCGGGGGAGGGTGTAGGCCCCGGCCGCGAGCGGGGGAGGGAAAGATATCGGCGTAACCCTGACTTATGCCTGTAGGTGCGGGAGTTCCCGTAAGGCTAAGCAGAATGGCACGCAACCGCCGCTTCTTGACGGTGCTCATCGGTTGGGCTGGTTTCTCCCTGTTTTTCGCGGCCTGGCTGCAATTTCAATGGGGCGGCGGGGTGGTCACGCAGCGCTTCGACAACCTGGGCGAGACCCTGGCCGCCTTTGTCGCCGCCGCCGTCTGCGGTATCGCTGGCTGGCGTCACCAGCAGCGGACGCGGATCGCCTGGGCTCTGATCGGCGCCTCCGCGCTGTTCTGGGGCGTGGGTCAGGCGATCTGGTCGTACTACGAGTTGGTCGTCGGGCGGCAGGTGCCCTTCCCGTCCTTCGCGGACCTCGGCTTTCTCGGCGCCGTGCCCCTCGCGGTCGCCGGCGTGCTCTTCTTCCCGTGGGTGCCCTCCCGCGCCACATCCTTGCTCCGGACCATCCTGGACGCGCTGCTGGTCGCCGGCTCGCTCTTTATCATCAGTTGGGCCACCGTCCTGGGCACGGTGTACCGAACCGGCTCGGGCGGTCTGATCGCGCAGCTGATCGGCCTCGCGTACCCAGCGGGCGACATCGTCATCGGCACGATCGTCCTGATCCTGGCCTCGAGGGCGCCCAAAGAAAACCGGCTGCCCTTCATCCTGCTGGCGGGTGGGCTCGTCGCCAACCTGCTGGCCGACAGCGCGTTCGCCTATCTGACCACCACCAACACCTATGGCAGCGGCAGCACGACGGACACGGGCTGGGCTGCCGGCTACCTGCTGATCGCCGTGGCGGGTTTTCGGGCCGCCACGACACGGGCAGGCTCCGCGGTCACCAACGACGGCACAACCGGCCGGATCTGGCTCGTATTGCCCTACTTGCCGATCGCGCTGGCCGCCATCGTCGCGGTCTTCGAGGAATCCCTCCCAGGGCAGCTCGATCCCGTCGTGTTCTGGGCCGTGATGGCCCTGATCATCGGCGTCGTCGTGCGTCAATACCTGATGCTGACAGACAACCAGAACCTCAACCGGCGGTTGGAAGCGAACGCGAGCGACCTGGCGAAGCGGGAGCAACATTTCCACGCGCTGGTCCAAAACTCGTCAGACGTCATCACGCTCATCGACCATCACGGGGCAATCCAGTATCAGAGCGCCTCGGTGGAGCGGATCCTCGGTTACAGGGAGACCGAGCTCGTGGGCCAGGTCTTCGGAGACCTGGTGCACCCGGACGACCGCACGCAGGCGCTCCGCAAGATCGACGAGGCAATCAATATCGTGGGGCCGCCGATCGCTACCGAATGCCGGCTCCGTCGCGTGGACGACTCCTACTGCCCGGCCGAGGTCACGATCACCAACCTGCTCGAGCTACCCGCGGTCCGCGGTCTTGTCTTGAACACTCGGGACGTCAGCGAGCGCAAAGCGTTGGAAGAGAAGCTCACTCATCAGGCGTTCCACGACTCGCTGACCAACCTGCCGAACCGGGCGGCCTTCCGCATCGGCCTCGACCACGCCCTGCACGGCGCGTCCGAGGGGCGGGTCGCGGTGCTATTCCTGGACCTCGACGATTTCAAGGCCGTCAATGACACGCTGGGCCACGACATCGGCGACCAGTTGTTGGTCGCGGTCGGTGCCCGCATCGCGTCCACGCTGCGGCCCGGTGACACCGTTGCCCGCCTGGGGGGTGACGAGTTCGCGGTGCTGCTGAAGAGGATGGAGGACGAGCAGATCGCTGGGCGCGTCGCCGAGCGGATCACGCGGCAGCTCGTGCCGCCCTTCGCCATTGATGGCAAGGAGATCTCCATCCGGGCCAGCATCGGGATCGCCGGCCTGGTCTCCGGCCAGGAAGCGGCGGATGACCTGATCCGGAACGCCGACGTCGCGATGTACATCGCGAAGTCGAAAGGCAAGGCGCGATTCGTCCAATACGAAGCGTCAATCGCGAGCGCGGCGATCGAGCGGATGGAACTCGAGCACGACCTTCGCAGCGCCCTGCAAGAAAAGCAGTTCGTGCTGCACTACGAGCCCGTCATCATGCTCGAATCCGGCGCCATTCACAGCGTCGAGGCGCTGGTGCGCTGGAACCATCCACGACGGGGTCTGCTGGCCCCGGTCGATTTCATCGGGGTCGCAGAGCAGAGCGGGCTGATCGTCGAACTGGGCCGCTGGGTGATGCAGCAGGCGGCCCGTGATGCACGCCGCTGGCAGGTCCGCTACCCGTCCGTGCCGGCGATGAACATCAGCGTCAACCTCTCCGGCCGGCAGCTCGAGCACCCGGCGCTGATCAAGGAGGTGATCGATGCCGTCGACGCCGCCGGCCTCGACCCTCAGTCACTGATCCTCGAGCTGACGGAGAGCGTGTTGCTGGCCGACACGGAGCCGGTGGCGCGCACCCTGCAGGAGCTGCGCAGCCTGGGCTTCCGCTTGGCGCTCGACGACTTCGGCACCGGGTTCTCCTCGTTGGGGCACCTCCGCGATTTCCCGGTCGACATCCTCAAGATGGACGCGTCGTTCGTCGCCGGTATTGGACACGGCATGGCCGACGGCGCCATCCTGCGGTCCATCATCGGGCTCGCCAACAGCCTGGGCCTGATGACGATCGGGGAGGGAGTCGAGCGCCAGGACCAGCTGGCCGCGCTCAACGCGATGGGTTGCAACGCTGGCCAGGGTTTCTACTTTTCCAAACCGCTGGAGTACGACGAAATGGACGTGCTGCTCGCATCGTGCATTCAGTCCGGTACCGGCCGCCAGCTTCCGCCCGCGTGGCGCATGACCGCCTAGGTGTAACCCGTAACATGCACGCCTATGCGTGCCCGGCTGGCGGCCGCACTGGGGGCGCTCCTGGTTACCAGTTGCGACACTGCTCAGGAGCCGAGCGAACCGAGCTTGCCGCCGCCTCGCATCATCAGTGGCCCCGTATCGGCGGCTGCGGCCTGCACGGGGCCGTCGCCATCCGCGCGGCCGGCTGAGCCGTCGCTCGCGGTGGCGCCTGGTGATCCTCGCCAGCTGGTCGCGGCCTGGTTGGAGAATCCGGCCGGCACGGTCGTCGCGGTCAGCCATGACGGTGGTGGCACCTGGAGCCGATCGCCGCTGCCGGGTTTGCTCACCTGCGCTACCGGGCGATACGCGCGCACCAGCGACCCGTGGGTGTCGATCGGGCAGGACGGTGTCACCTACGTTGCGGTTCTCGGTATCCGTCCGGCCACTGCTGTTGGAACGGCCTACGACATCGTCGTGACTGTGTCGCGCGATCACGGAACCACCTGGGAACCGCCCGTCGTCGTTGAGAGCGCGACCGCACCGCCGACACAGCCGGACAAGGAGGCGATCCTGGCCGACCCGCGCCACCCGGCAACCGCCTTTGCCGTGTGGGTCGACTACCAGGTGACGAGCGGCGTCGAACCAACTGTCAACCGGGTGATGTTCGCGCGGACCAGCGATAGCGGCCGCACCTGGTCGACCCCGGCCGCGATTTATAGCGGGAACGACGAGGCCCAGCAGAACCAGCTGCTGCTGACCGCGGGTGGGGTGCTCGTTGATGTCTTCGTCGAGGGTCCCACGCTACCCTCAGCGCCGCACCCGCCACCGTTGCCGGTGAAGATCCGCTTGATCCGCTCCACTGACCAGGGCACGACCTGGTCGACACCGATCGACGCCGCCAGGTTCACGTTTACGAACGCCGTCGATCCGGGCACCGGTGGGCAGCTTCGCTTTACCGGCCAGAACATCAGCGCGACGTCGGCGGGCAATGCCGTGTATGTCAGCTGGTTCGAGGATCACGGCGACTTTTCAACCGTCTTTGTCGCGCGCTCGGAGGACGCCGGGCTCCACTGGCGTGCGCCGCAGCTCGTGGTGCGCGAGAAGGCCGAGGCCTTTCTCCCCACGCTCGCGGTGGCCGGCGACGCCACCATCGGCCTGCTCTGGTTTGACTTCCGCCATTTCACACGGGGCAGCTCGGCGCTCGACACGGATGTCTGGTTCAGCACGTCGCGCGATCGCGGCGTGCACTGGACGCTTCGGCGCGCGGCCGGCCCGTTCGATCTCCGTTCCGTGCCTCGCGCTCGGTTCGGCCCCTTCATCGGCGACTACATGGGCCTGGTCGGGTTGCCCGACGGATTTGCGGCCGCCTTCGTGCAGGGAAAGCCGGTGAGCCGCAACGGCCCGACGGATATGTTCTTCTCGCGGATCGCCGGCTAAGCCGGCTTCAACCCGAAGAAGTTGGTGCCGATCGCGGTCATCACCACCTGGTCGTGCTGGTTGCGCAGATGACCGCGCCAGCGAACGATGCCCATCGGCCGGCTGTTCGAGAGCCGGGTGGCGAGCACCTCGATCTGTCCGCTCAGCGTATCGGCAGGTCGTACGGGAGCCGGCCAGTTCAGCTCCTCCATTCCCGGAGAACCAAGGCTGCTGGTCTGCGCGATCAGGTTGCGGACCAGCAAGCTCATGAAGAGGGCGCCCGTGTGCCAGCCGCTGGCGATCAGCCCGCCGTAGATCGTGAAGCTCGCCGCATTGGGATTGACGTGCATCGGCTGCGGGTCATACTGCTGCGCAAAACCGATGATGTCCGCCTGGTTGACCTGAACGCTGCCGAGGTCGATGATCTCGCCCACGTGGAAGTCCTCGTAATAGCGCATGAGCCCCCACAATTTACCCTCCCCTCTTGCGGGGGGAGGGCAGAGCGGGGGCCGTACACTCATCTGATGGCAAGACCTCAATCGACGCGGCCGCAAATCGGCCCATATGGCTCGTGGCGCTCGCCGGTCACGGCTGACGCGATCGTGACCGGGGTGATTGGGTTATCCCAGATCCAGCTCGACGGTGACGACATCTATTGGGTCGAGGGACGGCCCGCCGAGGCCGGCCGGAACGTCATCGTTCGGCGCCGTCTGGACGCGAGCATCACGGACATCACGCCGCCCGAGTACAACGCACGGACCCGGGTGCACGAGTACGGCGGCGGCGCGTACGTGGTGCGCGACGGCGTCGTCTGGTTCACGAACTTCAAGGATCAGCGCCTCTACCGGCAGGATCCGGGGCGTCCACCCGTGGCCATCACCCCGGCGCAGGACATCCGCCACGCCGACCTCGTCTTCGACCAGCGGCACGAGCGACTGATCGCGGTCCGCGAAGACCACACCACGGACTTGCCCTCTGCCGTCAATACCATCGTCAGCCTCGATCCGACCGGAAAAACGCCGGCACGAACCCTGGTCCAGGCGAACGATTTCTACTCCTCCCCGCGCGTCAGTCCCTCCGGCACGCATTTGAGCTGGCTGACCTGGAACCACCCGAACATGCCGTGGGACGGCACCGAGCTGTGGGTCGCCGAGCTGACGCCGGACGGTCTTCGGGCCCTCCGCAAGGTGGCAGGCGGGGAGGCGGAATCGATCTTCCAGCCGTCCTGGTCGCCGGACGGCGTGCTCTATTTCGTTTCCGACCGCAGCAACTGGTGGAATCTCTACCGCTGGCGTGGGCCGACCGTCGAACCTGTGGCGGAAGTGCCGGCTGAGCTGGGCACGGCGCAGTGGACCTTCGGCATGTCGACCTACGCGTTCGAGTCCGAGCGGCGCATCGTGTGCCAGGTCCGATCACAGGGCGGTACGCGCCTGGCGACCGTCGACCCGCAGGCCCCACGGCTCGAGCCGGTCAACACACCCTTCACCGCGTTCGCGCCCTACATCCAGGCCCGCGCGGGCAAGGCGTACACGATCGCCGGTTCTCCGACCGAACCCATGTCGGTGGTCGCGGTCAACCTGCAGACCGGCATCGTCGACGTGCTGCGTCCTTCCGCCGAACACCTGGTCGATCCCACCTATATCTCGGTGCCGGACGCGATTGAGTTTCCGACCGAGGGCGGCGTCACAGCCCATGGCTTTTTCTACCGGCCGGTGAACCCGGAATACAGCGCGCCGGCCGGCGAGCTTCCGCCGCTACCTGGTCGTCAACTACGGTGGAAGCACCGGGTTCGGCCGCGAATACCGCCAGCGCCTCATCGGCCTCTGGGGTGTTGTCGACGTCGACGATTCGGTTAACGGCGCTCGCTATCTGATCGAGCGCGGCCTCGTCGACGGCCATCGGGTAGCGATCACCGGAGGCAGCGCCGGCGGCTATACGGTCCTGCGAGCCCTCACATCGACGGATTTCTTCAGGGCGGGGGCCAGCCACTTCGGCATCAGCGACCTGGAGGTCTTTCACAAGGACACGCACAAGTTCGAGTCGATGTATGACCAGTCCCTGCTGGGCCGCTGGCCCGAAGATCGCGACATCTATCGCGAACGTTCCGCGATCCATTCGGTGGATCGGATCACCGCGCCCGTGATCCTCTTCCAAGGGTTGGAGGACAAGATCGTTCCGCCCAACCAGGCGGAGGTCATCGTCGAGGCACTCCGCAAGAAAGGGCTGCCGGTCGCTTACCTTCCCTTCGAAGGCGAGCAGCACGGCTTCCGCATCGCAAAAAACATCAAGCGCGCGCTCGAAACCGAGCTGTATTTCTACTCGAAAGTCTTCGACTTCCCTCTGGCCGATCCGATCGATCCAGTGCCGATCGAGAATCTCAAGCAGCCCGCTGGAACGCCGTAAGCTCGGCCACACCGCGCTGCGGGTGCCGGCCATTGGCATGGGCACCTGGCAGACCTTCGATGTTCCGTCTGTGAACGCCTCAAACGCTCGCATGGCACTAAATCGCCGCTCGCGCGGGCCGGCGGGCCTGGTACGGCCGGGCGGAGGAGACGCTGGCGAAGGTCCTCAAGCGCCGGCGAGATCAGATGATCATCGCCACCAAGATCTGGACCAGTAGCCCGTCGGAAGGGCGGGAGCAAGCCAATCACGCGCTCCGCTTGTTAGGCCGCGTCGAGATTTACCAGGTCCACAACCTCGTCAACTGGCCGGCGCAGCTCCGCATGCTCGAGCAATTGAAAAGGGAGGGGAAGGTCGATGCAATCGGGGCGACGCACTACGACCCGCGCATAGTCCGCTCCGGTTCGGCGTGCTCGACCGGTCACCGAGTCCCGAGTCAATCAAGACTTTCGGTGTGAAGACATGGGCACAGGCCATTCTCAAGTGGATCGCGAGCGATCCGCGTGTGAGCTGCGTACTCACGGCGACGAAGACACCGGGGCGTCCGACCGAAAACGCGGAAGCAGGCAATCCACCGTGGTTCGATGCGGATCAGCGCGAACGTCTGAGTGCATTACTTACCTGACTGACGCAAATCCCTCGGCGTCGGATTATCGAAACGTGCACGTTGCTCTTTCATCCTCATCCTTACCGGCTGGTCCAAACTCGTGGATCTACTCGAGCGAGGCATTTTCGGCTTCGTACACCGGGTACCTGGATGGGTCGTTGGGCTTGTCGCCCTCCTGCTATACGGTGTTGGACTCATCCTGCCTCCGATCCTCAATTGGTCGCTTGCCCGGTTGGTGATCGCCAATATCGCAGGGACTGCATGGGCCGCTGTCCTGGCTATTGGTTGGCTGTGGGTCCAAATCGAGGCGCGAGACCGACGCCATCTCATGGAATGGACGAGCGACCTCCGCCAACTGAGCGCTGAGGAGTTCGAATGGCTTGTCGGGGAACTCTTCCGTCGCGAAACTTGGGAAGTCCGAGAAACTGGGCGCCAGGACGGTCCTGACGACAACATTGACCTGGAATTGATCGGCAAGAATGGCCGAACGATCGTGCAGTGCAAGCGTTGGGACTCCCGCGAGGTGGGGGTCGACGAGGTCCGAGAATTTGCCGGAACGCTGATGCGCGAAGGCCTACATGGCAGCGACGGGATCTTCGTGACGCTGTCGAAATTCAACAGGCCGGCGCTTGCAGAGGCTAAGCGGATTGGACTGAACTTGATCGACCGCTACGACCTCTATGAGCGTGTCAAAAAGGTCCGTCGCACGGAGCCTTGCCCGATCTGTACCGCGCCGATGGTTTTCGGCCATTCGCGGTATGGCTGGTGGTTCCATTGCGAAGTTGCGGGCTGCCGCGGAAAGAAAAATCTCAGCGACGAAGTCGGGCGCGCGGTCGAAATCCTCACCCTGGCCGCTTGACTCAACCGCCAAGAACGGCCTGAGACTTCTTTCTCGTAGCGCGAAATTGCCGTTTAGGCGCACCGAAACCGCGGAATAATCAAGGTGCAGCCGTGGGTGACCAGGAGGTCGTTGGCCGAGTTGGTCTCGTAACGGCATCCATCGCTCCGGGCCGGCTGGGGGAGGTGAAGGTGGCGATCCGCGGCGGCAGTGAGGTGTTCCACGCCTACGCCATGGATCCAAAAGATGCCATTCCGCGGGGTACTCGTGTCTTCGTCGTGGAGTATTTCCCGCCCCGCACGATTGTCGTTAGCCTGGCCTGACGGCCGGGCATTCCCAGGAGGTTAGGTAGCGATGGGCGATCCTCTTCTCACCAGCGTCGCGGTGGTTGTGGGTGTCGTCATTGCCGTTCTTCTCGCGCTCTTTGTGCTTTGGCGAATGATGTGGCGGGTCGCCGAACCGAATGAAGCCTTGGTCATCTCGGGTCTCCACCAAGGGGCACCGAACGGTGTGGGTGAAAGTCTGGGCTTCAAAATCGTTACCGGCAAGGGCACGCTCGTGCTCCCAGGCGTCCAGATGGTGCGCAGGCTATCGCTCGACCTGCGCGAGACCGACCTGCAGGTCGACTGTGTGAGCCAGCAAGGCATCCCGCTCAAGATCCGGGCCGTCGTGATTTACAAGGTCGGCGACGATTACGCATCCATCGCCAACGCCGCTCGGCGGTTCCTCGATCAGCAGAATCAGATGGACCAGCGGGTCCACAACGTGTTCGCCGGCCACCTGCGGGCGATCGTGGGCAACATGACGGTCGAGGAAATGATCCGGGACCGCGAGAAGCTCACACAACTCACGCGTGAACATGCCGGAACCGAGATGGAGAAGCTGGGCCTGATCATCGATTCGCTTCAGGTCCAGGAGATCGATGACCCGACGGGATACATCAAGAACATGGCGCGACCGCACGCCGTCGCCATCGAGCGCGAGGCTCGCATCGCGCAGGCGGGCGCTGATCGGGAAGCGACCCAGAAGGAGCAGGAGGCCGACGCGCTCAAGGCCCAGGCTCGCCGCGATAGCCAGATCAAGCAGGCTGGATATCAGGCGGAGATCGATCAAGCAACGGCGTTAGCCAAGCAGGCCGGCCCGCTTTCCGAGGCGACCAACCGGCAAAGGGTCGTGGTCGAAGAAACGAAGGTCGCCGAGCTGGAGGCCCAACGTGCCGAGCAGCGACTCTACGTCGAAGTCCGCAAGCCGGCCGATGCGAAGGCCTACCAGGAGGTGACGCTCGCCAGGGCCGAGCGGGATGCCGCCATCGCCGCGGCGGAAGCCCGGGCGCGCGAGGTCGAGCTCGCCGCTGCGGCTGACGCCGGCAAGACAAAGACGATCGCCGCGGCCGATGCGGAGCGCGTCCGCCTCGAAGCGACGGCGCACTCCGAACAGACCCGGATGGTCGGCGTGGCCGAAGCCGACGCCACGCGCGCAAAGGGCTTGGCCGAGGGCGACGCGGTTCGGGCTCGGGGAATGGCGGAGGCGGAGGCCATCAAGGCGCGCGCCGATGCGCTCGCTGAGAACCAGGACGCCGTCATCGGGCAGCAGCTCGCCGAGCGCTGGCCCGAGATCGTCGAAGCGGCGGCCAAGCCGTTTGGTGACATCGATCAGCTGATCGTGCTCAACGGCGCGAAGGGGCTGTCCGAAACACTGGCGCAAGCCCTCAGTCAGGGCGCGACGGGTCTCGATCTCGCCCGCCAGCTGCTGGCCGGGAAGAACGGGAGCCGCAAGAACGGTACCGCGCACACCGACACTGAGCCGCTGGCCGCGACCGATACGAAAGCGTCCGACGGTTAGCCGATGGTGTGGGCCGGGTCCGATCGGGGGCCCGGCCCGCGGCCGAAGCGCTCTTCGAGGAATCGCCCATGGGCCAGCAGTCGATCCGAGTCGTTGCGGTGCACATCGTCCGCGACCTCGTTCATCTTGGTCTCCAGCAGGGTCAGCTGATCCAACAGGACCTCTTTGGCCGTCTTGCCATCCTGCACCGGGTGCTGGGTGGCATATGCCCTGGGCAAGTTGAGGTAGGCCTGGAGGGAGGTGGGGAGGTAGTCGGTGGCGGTGCGCTCGATGACGAAGAGCTGCGGCGACCCTGGTGGGAGATTGCCCGAACGTGGGAGGATGCCGAGAATGATTTGCCGGATCTTCAGCACCTTTGCCATCACCTCCGGCGGAACTTTGCCGGTGATGAGGCGCACCTGGCTGTCCAGCGCATCCTTCACGTCGTTGGAATCGAAGGCACTGCGCAGATCGATCTTCCTTCTCCCCACCAGGTACCGTCTCACCCTGTCAATCATCCCGTCTCAACCTTAATCTGGGACGGACGTCTGCGCCCACATCTCGCCGGCATACCGTATGGCGTCTCTCGGATTCATCCCGTGGGCACAGCCAGCCGTGAAGTAGACCAGCCGCACCAGGTTTTCTCTGTAGAGCGGTGGGACCTGCCGACTGTAGTCAAGGGCAATTGCCTGCGCGTCCCTCGGTATGGCAGTTGCGCGGGCCTTCGCTTCGTCATAGACGGACCGGACCTCGGGAGCTAGCTGGGGACCGGTCGATGAAGGACCTGCGGCATATCGCCTCAG
>VBFX01000028.1:0-9111 GCA_005889395.1 Chloroflexota bacterium | reverse complement strand
GCCTACGAATAACTCGCCAAACGCCTGGCAGCGACGGGAAAGTTTGCGGGAGGCATCCGCGTTCGCTCCATGGCTCGGCCGGATCGTCCTTCGTCCGTTGGTGCGGGCTACTCAGTTTCCTGCGGGCGCTCATCGACGAGGGTTGTTGCGTACGGGACGGCCTCCAAGCGTTCGATTGGGATGGGCTTGCCTGAGACTTCGCTGAGTCCGTAGGTTCCGTGTTCGATGCGCTCGAGCGCTCTCTTTACTTGGGCGAGTTCTTTCTGATCCCGGTCGTTTTCGTCAATCTCTGCTTCTCGCTCCGAGATGAGGCTTGCTTCATCCTCAAAATCCCCCACACCGGACTCGTTGCGCACCGTTTCTTGAATGCCCCGTTTGTTAGTTGCGATACGCGACTCAATGGTGTCGTGCTCCGCCTTGAGTCGTTCCTGGAAGCGGCGAAGGTCCTGTGAATTCAACATGTCACTTCCTCCCAATGGTGCGCGCTCGTAAGCCAAGGTTACCCGCCGAGGTAGGCTTTCTGGACCTCTGGGTTTCGCCGTAGGGCGGCCCCTGTGCCGCTGAGCAGGATGCGTCCCGTCTCGACGACGTAGGCGCGGTCCGCGATCTCGAGCGCGCGCAGCGCGTTCTGCTCGACCAGCAGGATCGTGACCCCATCATTGTGAATCTTCTTGATGACGTCGAAGACGGTGTCCACCATTTGCGGTGCAAGGCCCAGGGACGGCTCATCGAGGAGAAGGAGCTTCGGCTGCGCCAGGAGGCCACGGGCGATCGCGAGGATCTGCTGCTCGCCACCCGAGAGCTGTCCGGCCGGAAGGTCCCGCCGCTGGCCGAGAATCGGAAACTGCTTCATCAATCCGTCGATGTCGCGATGCGCGGTGCGGCCGTTGCGCCGTGCCCAGGCGCCGAGCTCGAGGTTCTCGCGGACGGTCAGGCGAGCCAGGATCTCGCGGCCCTCCGGTACTTGGACCAGGCCCTGGCTAACGATCCGGTCGGGAGGCGCGGTCGTGAGGTCAAGGTCGCCGAATCGCGCGCCGCCCGAATGCGGGCGCAGCACGCCCGACAGGGAATTGAGGATGGTCGACTTGCCGGCCCCGTTGGCGCCAATCAGGGCGACGATCTCCCCTTTGGCGACGCCGAACGAGACGCCGCGCACCGCCTGGATCGCGCCGTACGAAACCTGGAGGTCGCGCACCTCGAGCAGGGGAGAGGCCGGCTCGATGGAGGCCGGCGTCGAGGTGGTCGCGACGTCCATCTCCTCCGATCCGGGAACGTGAGCCGCGGTCTTCTGTGCCTGAGTTCCGAGATACGCCGTGATCACCGCGGGGTCCTGCGAGACCGTCGCCGGCGGGCCATCGGCGATCTTTCGGCCGAAGTTGAGAACGGCGATGTGGCGGCAGACGCCCATCACCAACCGCATGTCGTGGTCGATGAGCAGCACGGTCAGCCCGTCCTGGTTGAGTTGCTGGATCAGCGCCCGGACCCGGTCCTTCTCGGCCGGGTTCATTCCTGCGGCGGGCTCATCGAGGATCAGCAGATGGGGATTGAGCGCGAGCGCCCGCGCGACCTCGAGCCGTCGCTGGTCCCCGTACGAGAGCGTGGCGGCCCGCCGTTCGCCGAACCTTTCGGGTGGCAGTCCGACTCGCTCAAGCAGCTCACGTGCCTGCTGCAGCCGTCGGCGGTCCTCCTTGAGAAACGTGGGAACCGGAATCAGCTGCTGCAGGGTGTCGTCGCGCCGCCGAAGGTGCATGCCGGCGAGCACGTTCTCGATCGCCGTCAGGTTGCGGTAGAGGCGAAGCGTCTGAAAGGTGCGTGCGACGCCGAGGCCGGCGACGGCGTGTGGGGGACGGCGGGCGAGCTCGACAGCCCTAAAGCTGCCCTCCCCCGCAAGCGGGGGAGAGGATTGAAGTTGGATGCTGCCCGACTGGGGGCGGATGTAGCCGGTGACGAGGTTCACCAGCGTCGTCTTGCCGGCGCCGTTCGGCCCGATCAAGCCGAAGATGGTGCCTTCCTCGATTTCCAGGGACACGTCATCGACGGCGTGCACACCGCCAAACGATCGCTTGACGTTAGTGTGATGACGAGGATGAGAATGATTCCGTTGACCACGTCACGATAGGCCGCAAACTGGCGCACGATCTCTGGCAGCGCGGTGAGGAAGACCGCGCCAACAATCGGGCCGATCACGTTCGTGGTCCCGCCCACCACGGCGAAGGTGAGGATCTGGATGGTGCGCGTGACGCTGTACTCAGTGGGGTCGACAAAGAAATTGATATGGGTCTCGAGCGCCCCGGCGTAGCCGGCGACGAGGGCGCTGATGACGAAGGCGACCATCTTGTAGGCGGGCACGTTGATGCCGTTGCTCGAAGCCGCCAGCTCGTCCTCGCGGATCGCGGCCCAGGCCTGGCCGAGCCGGGTGTGTGTCAGCCGCCACACCAGGTAGGTCAGGATCGGCACCGAGATCAGGATCGGGAGGATACCGCCCAGTGGATCGGCACTCGGGTTCTTCAAGCCCTGGCCTTCGCCCGTGATGGGCACGTTGAGGATTACGCCCAGTCGCAATGCCTCGACGAAGCCAATGGTGGCGATCGCGAGGAAGACGCCTCGGAGTCGCAGCACCGGCAGGCCGACGAGGAAGCCAATCGCCGCAGCCAGCAGCGCGCCAACGAGCATGTCCACTGGCAGGGGGGTCGGCAGGTAGAGGCTCATGATGACGGTGGTGTAGGCGCCGATCGCCATGAAGCCGGCGTTGGCAAGGGTGAGCTGTCCGGAGTAGAACGTCACGAAGATCGAGATCGCCAGGATGGCGTTGATCCCGATCTGCGCGATCAGCAACTCGTGCTGGTTGTAGAAGCCGACCGGATCGGTGAAGAGTTGGATGAAGAAATCCACGGTGAACCTACGCCGTCACTAGAGTCGCTCGCGCAACCTGGCGCCGAAGAGTCCCTGCGGCCTCAGAACCAACACCAGGAACAGCGCCGCGAAGGCCACGCCGGCTTCGACGTTGCTGCCGAAGCGGACGAACGCGAAGACCTCGATGAGGCCGAGCAGGTAGCCGCCCAGGACGGCTCCGGGAATACTGCCCATGCCACCGAGGACGATCACCGCCAGACCCTTCAGCTCGACCTGGTCACGGCCGATGTAGGGACTGATGTCGGAAAGGGCGAGGCCAAACAGCAGTCCGGCAAGGCCGCCCAGCGCGGACGACACGAAGAGCGTCGAGGCGAAGATGCGATCGACGTTGATCCCGAGCAGCGTCGCCGCGCGCCGATTCTCCGCCACCGCCCGCAAGGCGCGGCCTACCTGTGTGAAGCGCATGACGTAGCCGAGGACGAGCATCAGCACCACGGAGATGATGAGGATGCCGAGCTTCGTCCCTTCGATCGTCAGTCCGCCGACGTGGTAGGTCGGGTTGGGCACCGTGCCGGTAGGGAAGCGGACCGAGTTCGCCCCATCCTGCCAGAGCCAGCTGAACAGGCTTCCGGACGTGGCCTGTTCGACGATGGCGACGAAGATCAGCGCCAGGCCGATGGTGGAGATCAGCGCCGAGATCGGCGGCGCATTCCGGCGGCGGAGCGGGCGCAGTGCCACGAACTCGATCAGCAAGCCCAGCAGGCCGCACACGAGGATGGCGATGACGGCGGCCGGCAAGAACGGCATGCCGTGGAGCGCCACCAGCGAGTAGGTAACGACGGCGCCCAGCATGAACACGGCGCTATGCGCGAGATTGAGTACGTCGAGCACGCCGAAGACCAGGGTGTAGCCCACGGCGAAAAGGGCGTAGATCGACCCGATGAAGATCGCGTTGAGGACCTGTTGGGTCAACGCGCCTTCAGCTAGGCGTCACCGATTTCACCAGCGTGAATCCGCCGTTTCCGTCCATCTGGATCACCCAGATGGTTTGCTTGACGTCGTGGTTGCTGGTGAACTGGAAGCGGCCCAACGGCGTGTCGATGTTGACCGACTCCATCGCGTCGCGCAGTTTGGTCCGGTCACCAGCGGTGTCACTGAAGGTCAGGTTGGCGCGCTTCGCCGCATCGGCCAGGACCAGGATCGCGGCATAGCCCTGAGCTGCGAACTGATCCGGATCGGCGCTGTACTTGGCCCGATAGGCCTGCACGAAGCCGGCGTTCGAAGCGAAGGTGTTGTTGATGTACCAGGCGCTGCCACTTTCGGCGCCCTTGCCCGCGTCTCCGGCCTGCTTGGAAACGACCGCGGTGTTGAAGCCGTTGCCGCCAAGGAACTGGCCGGTGAATCCCTGCTTGCGCGCCTCGATCATGATCTTGGCGGGGATGCCGCCCAGGCTCGTGATGAAGATGACGTCGGGCTTCTTCTGGACGGCCTTGGTGACGGGCGTCGCGAAGTCGGCCGTCGTCTTGCTGAACTGCACGGTGTCGAGTAGCTGGATCCCATAGGAACCGACGGTGTTCTGCACGATCTTGCCGCCGTCTGAGGAGAACTTGTCATCGTTGGCCACCATCAGCACGCCGGTCTTGGGGTGCTTCGCATCCGAGTAGACCTTGATGTTGGTCGGGATCGCCGATTCCTCTCCCAGGCTGTCACGGAAGACGTATTTACAGGGATCGGTTTTCGGGAAATTACAGTCCGGAACGATATGAATACCAGTGGTGCTGACCGCGAGGATCGGGATCTTGAAGCTTTCCGCCAGCGGGTGCACCGCAACGGCGGAGTTGGACAGCGTCGGTCCGAGGAGAGCCAGCAACTGGCCCTGCTGGATGAGGGTCTGCGCCACCTGGGCCGACTGCGCCTTGTCCGATGCGTCGTCCTTGGTATCGAGCGAGATCTTGGCGCCGTTCACCCCACCCGAGCCGTTGATTTTCTCCACGGCCAGGTCCATGCCCTTTTGCGAGCTCGGGCCGTAGACGCCGCCTGCCCCTGTAATCGAAAGAATCGCGCCGAGCTGGATCGTCTTACCCTGGTATGAGTTCGAGCTGGTCGTTCCGGTCGACCCGGCGCCGCCACAGGCGGCCAAGGCGACGGCAAGCGCGATCGCGAAGCCACGTGCCACGGTTCTCATCGAGCTTTCTCCCTCCTTCCCTATCAGGGAATCTGCGCACAGCTTAGCGGGAATCGAGGTAGGCTAGCTAGCACTTGCTCTCGATCTCCGCCTGGATCCAGATCGCCGGCGCCGTCCAGCTGGCTATCGGCCTCGCCAACCTGCCGCTGGCAACCCGGCTCCAATACCGGAAGAACCTGGCCGGCGCCTCGGAGATCGTCCGTCAGGTCTTCTACGTCCATGCCGCCTACATCGTGCTGGTCGTGCTGGGATTTGCCGCGCTCGCGCTGCTGTTCCCGGCCGAACTGTCCAGCGGCCGGCCGATTGGCCGGTTTCTCAGCGCCTTCCTGGCCATCTTCTGGCTGCTGCGGGTCCCGATCCAGCTCTTCTACTACCCGGCCGAGATCCGACGGCAAAACCGGCTCGCCGACGTTATCTTCACCGTGGCCTTCGCCTTTCTCGCTGTCGTTTTTGGCCTAGCGGCCATGCGATGAGGGCGCTCGCCAGGCTGGCGATCGCCGCCGTCTGGCTCTACCAGGGTGGCTGGTGCAAGCTGGTCGCTCCCAACGAGCGACATCTACAGGTCGTGGCGGACGTGCCCGGAGTGGGGCCGGCGAACGCGCGGAAGGTGCTGGCGATGGTCGGCACCGTCGAGGTGGGGCTGGCGGCCTGGGTGCTGAGTGGGCGGGCGCCGCGGACCGCGGCGGCCGCGCAGACAGCCCTTCTTGGCGCCATGAATGGCGGCGGATTACTTTTCAGCCACGGAACAATTCCCGAACCGGCGAACATGCTGACGCAGAACCTCGCCCTCGTCGCCTGATCTGGAGCACGGCGCGTCGATGAGCGCGACCACGCCCTGGGAGCGAGGTCGTCTCGATGCTCGCCGCGGCAAGCCTCGCCTGCTCTTTGGACAGATGTATGAGGACTGGGACATCGAGGCCGAAGTACTGCCGGCGACCGGTCGAGTCTTCTGCATCGCCTCGGCCGGCTCGACGGGCATGGCGCTTGCGGCTCGCGGGCTGGCGGTCACCGCGGTCGACATCAACCCGGCCCAGGTGGACTACGTCCGCGACCGGTTGCGGGGAGGGGCGCCTCGTGCCGGGACCGCCGACCGGTTCTTCGCGGCTGGCCGGCGCTTCCTTCCACTGATGGGATTACGCCGGTCAATGATTCGGCGCTTCCTCGAGCTCACCGATCCGGCCGGCCAGGTCCGCTACTGGCACGCGCACCTGGACACGGCGCGCTTCAAGGCCGCGCTCGCGCTGGCCATCAACCCGCTGGCATTGCGCGCGATTTACAGCTCGACGTTCGTGCGAATGCTCCCACGGCGATTCGACCGCATCATCCGCACCCGGTTGGAGCGTTGCTGGGCCCGTCATCCCAATCGGACCAATCCGTACGCGTGGAGATTCTTTTTGGGGATGGATCCGCCGGACTACGTCGCCCCCACCCTGCCCTCAGGCGTGGCGCTCGAGCTGGTATGCGCCGATGCGGCAGCCTATCTGGAGAGCTGCCCGACGGCCTCATTCGTCGGGTTCAGCCTGTCAAACATTCTGGACGGCACCGAGCCGGCTTACGGCGAGCGCCTGATGGCCGCCGTTCGCCACAGCGCGAAGGATGGAGCCGTCGTGGTGCTCCGCAGCTTCATGGAGCCGCCGCCGGGCGAATCGACGGAGTGCCGTCACCCGCTTCCGATCGACGCCTTCTTCACGCATTCCCTGGTCCTCACCTACGCCTATCCCGCGAAGCTGCTCCAGCAGCTCCTGCCTCCGGGACTGACGGTCGACACCTACGGCGACTACGGATTCATCGCGATTGCGATGGTGCAGACCAGGCGGTTGCATCCGGCTTTCCTTCCCGCGGCGCTCGGTGTCGATTTCTTCCTGACCGGGTACCGGCTGTTCACCCGCTTCGCCACGAAGCCGTCGTTGCGTGGGCTGAGGATCCTGCGCAGCGATACCGACCGGTTGCTGATGGCCGTTGGCGGAAATCTCCTCACGCATTACGGCTACGTGCATTGCCGGGCGGCGATGAAAGCGGACGGCGATCGCCTGCGCGTGAGCGTGAGCAGTCCCGGCAGCGTCGCGGATCTCGACGTCGTCGCCGACCTGTCGAGCCGGCCCGCGCCGCTGCCCGCCGGGTCGCCCTTCGCCAATCTCGAGGACGCGCGCCGCTTTGCGGGTCCGCTCCCCTACACCTTTGACTACGAGCCGGAGACCAACTCCATCGTGATGATCAAGGCCACCCGCTCACGCTGGGAGCCGCAGCCGATCGCGGTCGTGGTACGCAACGCCACCTTCCTCGAACAGCCACCCTTCAACGCGGCAACGCCAATCCTTGCCAACGCCTTTCACGTTGAGAATGTGCCCTACCGCTGGGAGCGCGGGGTCGTCGAGAGGCTCGAGGAGGCCGCCTGAGCGCGGCTGTCGAGCGAGCGTCGCGCGGCCAGTTCGACGGCGTTCTCCAGATCGTCCGCTACAACTGGACCCTCTATCTCGTGGCGGTGCTGGTCTCGACGCTGATCGTGCTGCTCGTGGACGTGGTTCATCCGCCGGCCGCGCTCGCCGGGCTGCTGATTCTCGCCGCCGTTGCGGCGGTCTTCTGGCTGGCGCTTTCGCTGGCCGTCTCGCACTACGTCTACGACCGCTCCGACCTCTATCGCTGGGGGTGGATCCGCGACCGTGTTGTGCCCAGCCCCCGGCACGTGGTGAACATCCACGCCGGGCTTGACGAGACGAGCCTGGCACTGCAGGAGATGTATCCCGCCGCCGAGGTGACGATCCTCGACATCTACGATCCGGGCGAAATGCCCGAGCCCTCGATTGCCCGGGCGCGACGTGAGGCGCGCTCCACGGTCGCGTCCGTCACGGCGGACTTTCGCCGCCTTCCACTGGAGACCGCCTCGAGCGATCTCGTGACGGTGATCTTCGTCGCCCACGAGCTGCGCCGTGCCGCCGCGAAAGAGGCCTTCTTTCGGGAGGCCTCGCGGCTGCTGCAGCCAGGAGGCCGCCTGCTGCTCGTCGAGCATCTCCGCAATGGATGGAACCTGGCGGCCTTCGGCCCCGGGGCCTTTCACTTCTTTCCTCGCCACGAGTGGCTGCGGGTGGCCGGGGCTACGGGATTCCAGCTCGGCGATGAGTTCTCACGGACGGTCTTCGTGCGCGCGTTCGTCTTTGTGCGCGCCTGAGCGCTGTTCCGCGCGCGCCTTCTCGAAGCACGACCGGCAGAGCTTGATCGCCGTCAGCGGCCCGCGCTCGGCGAAGACACGGCGGCCGCAGTGGGTGCACAGGTACTGCTGCTTCGCCATCTGATACCTAGGTTAGCTTCCGGACGAGTGCGCGCTGCTTCGGATCCGTCAGCTGCTGGGGGCGATTGGTGAGATAGGCGTTGAAGGTCTCGAGCTCGAGGTGATGCACGGCGCCGTCCTGCCGGAGTTGGACCTCGTCTCCGCGTAACTCCGCATCGAGCGACTCGTCCTCCTGCTCATCTTGGGCTGCGAACAGGCCGAACGCGATGCGCCAGCGAAGCTGCGCCGTGCGTTCGCGCGGCGACATCGGCACCTCGATGTCGTCGGCGTGGATCGCGTACTCCCGCGCGAGGTGCCAGACCTGGAGCCGCATCGGGTAGCGGCCGATGCTGGTCTCGATCGTCCCTTCGACGCCGATCTTGCCCCAGGCCCAGCGAACCAGGGCTTGCCTCGCCTCCCACTCCTGCAACACCTCCAGCGGGCTCATCGCTCGGCGAACCCTCACGCCGCGGGCATTCCATCCGTGGAGTCCGCCGCTGAACGGCAACTGATCCATGGTTCCGTCGAGGCAGGCCTGGTCGTAGACCTCGTCCGTTGAGAGATGGGCGACCACGTCCTTGACGCTCCAGCCGCGACAGTGGCTACGCGCCGCCCATTGCCTCGAGCCGAGGGTGCGAAGGTGCGACCGCAGACGCGCGATCTCGCGGTCGTAGACGGGGAAGGGATTAGCGCTTCGTGGGTCGAGGGCTCTTGCGCTTGGCGTTGGCGGGTTTCCCCTTCGATGCAGGCTTCGGCTCCCGAGGGCCTTCGATCGCGGCCAGCGCCGCCAATGCGACGTTTGTTTCCG
>VBFX01000326.1 GCA_005889395.1 Chloroflexota bacterium | reverse complement strand
CCGGGCGTCGCGAATCGCGATCCGGCAATAGGTGACATCGAGCGATTCGCCCACCGAGCGGGCGATGGCGCGATAGGTGGGCGGCAGCCGGAGCGCCCGGTCGAGGGCGAGGGCATTCTCGAGTGTGCGGCTGACTTCGTCGAACATCCGTCGTACGCCCCGAAGGCGCGCTTCGTAGGTACGCGCGTGCACCGCAAGGGTCGCGGCCAGTTGCAAGCGGTCGACGTCATAGTCCGCGAGACCATCGGCGCGAGTGCTGGCGAGGCCGACCACGCCCACCAGCTTGCCGTGGGCGTAGATCGGACTGATCGCGCACGAGAGGATGCCGCGCGCCCGGCACCAGACGGCCCAGGGCCCGCTTCCCGTGCGGCGATCGATCACCAGGAACTCGCGCGGCGGATCAGGAAACTCCCCGATCGCCACCGGACTGAGAAAGGACCTGGCGACCCCGGGCACAACCACGGCCTTGCTGCCGTCGCCCCAGGCCAACCATCCCACGTCGGCAACGGACCGCTCGAGGATCGCGGTTACGAGGACTTCATCCGGCGAGCACGCGCGGGTCGCATCGCCCTCAGGGACTTCCCGCTCCATGCTTTTGGACGGGGAGCGAGGTGCCGATTCGGTCGGTGGCCTGGTAAGGGATGGCGCTATTGCCATGGCTCGCCGAGGCCCCCCTGAGCTCTTCCTCGCCGCACGAACGCTCCTTCCCTGTCAGTTACGACTGGTACACATGCCCTGACGAATCAGGGCAATTTCACTTGTACGATAGTGTGAGTCCCGCAATGACGTCAAGCGGTAAAGTTACCGATGGGTCAAATTGACCATTACCGCTTCGGCATAAGATTCCACCCCCTCCGAGAACGGTGGGGTGGGGGCTTCTATGGAATCGGCGGCGGAGAGGGTAACGGCGGCACGGAGGGCAACGCCGGCGTCGGAGCCACCACAGGCGGGACCGACGGGAGCGGCTTCAGCAGTTCGCGTACGGCATCGGTCGCCGAGTTCAGTGCCGACGTCGCCCCGGATCTGACCGAATCCGGCAAGGCGGACGTGTCCGGCACCCTCTGGGGGAGGGCTGGGAGGAGGTTGCGCGGCACCACGCCCGAGCTCCGGCTGGTGGCGGCCGGGGCGGCTGAGGCAGAGGCCGCTTGCGGTGTCGGACTGGACGCGTTCATCGAGACCACGATCAGCGGCACGGCGACGACCGCCGCCACCCGCTGGGCGGCCGTGAGCGCGCCGGCACCCGCCCGTTGCCGGCCGAGCTGGAAGATGCCGAAGACCACGGCGACGCGGGCGGCGGCTTTGACGGCACGCTTGCGCGCCCGATGCAGGACCTGGGCGGCCGCCATGTAGCTGAGCCGGAGGCCGCTGGCGATGTCGGCCAGCGGGCGGCTCTCGACCGCCGACTGCCACAGCGCCTGGCGTTCGCGTAGCGAGAGCTGCTTGAATACGCCGTCGACGAAGTCCCGGTCGGCCACCGCCGTCTCCATGTCCGTCCCTCGCCCACCGTCGGGACCGAGCGTGACGAGGGCCTTCCCCAATCGCTTCCGACGCCGAAGCAGGTCGAGGCAGAGGTTGCGCGCGACCGTCAGCAGCCACGCCCGCGCCGCCGCGGGTTTGGCCGCCGGGTCCAGCGACTCGATCGCGATCAGGAAGACTTCCTGGCAGGCGTCGGCCGCATCGTCCGCATTGCGGAGGATGCTCGAACAGACCCGCAGGACGACGGCACGATGGGCCTGGTAGAGCTCGTCGATCATTCGATCGTGGCTCGGATCCCGCACCCTTCTCCCTAACTTAGTTTGGGGCACATCCGTTGTCAAATAACCGGCACTTCAGACGTCGGTACTAGTGACGGTCGGCTCAATCCAGGGAAGGAGGCCACCAATGGCGACGGGGACGCGTTCCGAGGAGTTCACGCTGATGCAGCTAGAGAGCATGGAAGTGGTTGCCCAATTGCGCAAAGCCCTCTTTTCAATACACCCTGGCCATGCTCCTTCCCCCGTCCGGGGAGGCTTCTCCAAGCCTCCCTGGGTCCGTCAAATTGAGATGGGACTAACGCCTATTCACGTGGGCGCTGCTAAGGTTACAGATAGGCGCAACTCAACGTTGCCCTGCTATTTTCGGCACTGCGGGTGATAAATCGTTGCGCAGGGTCACGGACGGCAACTTTCAGAGCGGTAACGGCGGAACTGACCTTGGGAGCGGCCGGTTGACGCCCCGCCAGGCGCAGATCCTGGCCCTGGCCGCGAACGGGCTCTCCGACAAGCAGATCGCCAGGCGGCTGGGCGTCACGCACCGGACGGTGCGCACGCACTTCGAGAAACTCTTCCACGACCGGGGGATCCGTAACCGGTCCCAGGCGATCGCGCTCTGGTCGGCACGCAACGCCGAGGGTCACCACTCACGACCGGCCGATGAGTGCCCCTACCCGAAGCCGTTTCCGCTCGGTTTCGCCGATTGCCCCGCCTACCAGGCGACGCAGATGGTCACGCTCGACCTCTCGCACCGGCCGCTGGGATCCGTCATGACCTGCCG
>VBFX01000027.1 GCA_005889395.1 Chloroflexota bacterium | reverse complement strand
CTCGTCGAAGACGGAGCGGTGCATCATCACCGCGGTCGGCTCGCCGACGAAGTTTCGGCCCCGGTACTCGAGGGCGAGCCGCGCGACCTCGTCGGGCGTGATGTAGGTGCGGCCCGGCAGGAGCTCGCGGACCTCGTAGCGGCGCACCTCGCGTTCCATCAGCGCCTGCTGGGCCTCGCCGACGCCCTCGTAGAAGAAGAGGCGGCGACAGATCGCCATGCGGTACTCGCCGCGCGACGCCTCGAGCAGCCGCTCGATCGCGGTCGGGGCGAGCACGTCGTCGACGTCCATGAACTTGATCCACTCGCCCCGGGCCAGCTCGATGCACCGGTTTCGATTGGGCACCAGGCCGATGTTGGCGTCGTTGGTCACGATCCGGATGCGGGGATCCCGCTCGGCCCAGGCGGCCAGCAGGGCGGCGGAGTCGTCGGTCGACTGGTTGTCGACCACCAGGATGTCGAGGTTGCGGTACGTCTGCTTGACGATCGCCTGCAGGCAGCGCTCGAGGAACGCGCGGCCGTTGTAGACGGGGATGCAGACGGTGACCATGGGGCGGTTCACGCGCCGCGCCCCGCGAGCGTGCTCCGGACGAAGGGCAACAAGGGCCGCATCCCGATCAGCACGATGACCGCCATGAGCACCAGGTCGGTTGCGAAGCGGGCAATCGGAGGGATGGGCATGAAGCCGACGAGGATCAAAGGGACGGCGCAGGCGGCGTAGAGCAGCCCGACCTCGCGCAGCACCTGGCGGACGATCGGCCAGCCGATCTGCGACGGGAGCGCGAAGATGACCAGGCTGTTGATCAGGGTGGCGACGTAGTAGCCGATCACGACCCCGACCACGCCGATGCGCAGGCCGAGGCTGACGCCGATCACGACGAAGGCGATCGAGTTGGCGATCAGGTTCCAGAGCACCAGGCGGGTGCGCCCGGTCATGCGCAGCACTTCCCAGCCGACCGTGCCCAGCGGCGAGAGCAGCGGATAGACCGCGGTCAGGATGACGAAGGGGATGGAGGCCGTCCAGCGATCGCCAAAGAGTTGCTGGACGACAAAGCTGGCGTTGAACATCAGGAGGAAGCACCAGGCGGCCTCCAGGTAGTTGATCGACATCGCGGTGCGCTTGAAAATCGAGCCGAGCGCGTCCCGGTCGCCGCGCTTGGCAGCGAACACCGGCAGCATCACGCGGAGCAGTGGGATCTCGACCAGGAACGGTAGCCGCGAGGTCAACCAGCTGGCCATGATGTAGAAGCCGGCGGCGGTGGCGCCCGCCACCGAGCCGACCAGGAGGCCGTCCACCTGGGTGAGCAGCACGCCGGCCAGTGCCAGCCAGACGAAGTCCTGGGCGGAGACCAGCGAACGCCAGGCCCGGCTGAGCCGCGGCCGGAGGAAGACTTCGTGGCGGCTGCGCCAGAGCAGGAAGGCGGCGTAGAGCGAGACCTGCATCACGGAGGCCACGCTCAAGGCCCAGGCCGTCTTGAAGTGGGCCGAGATGACGATCGCCGTCAGCACGAAGGCGAGCGCGCCGAGTCCCTGCGGCGCCACCAGCCGGAAGAGCCGCTGCCGGCTGTTGAGCTCGGCCTCGGCCCCCAGCGTCCAGGTGCGGGGGATCAGGGTCAGCGCCAGGATGGCGGTGGTGAGCGGCAACTGCGGTGACAGGCGAGTCAGCAACGGCATCGAGGCCAGCAGGCCCAGCAGCAAGACGACGGTGGTGGCGAAGATCGCGCCGGGCAGGTCGCGCCAGTGGCGTTGCGTCCGGCCGCTGGTCGCCCACTGCGTGAGGTTGAGCTCGCGCAGGGTGTCGACGACGCCCACGATGACGACCGCCTCGCCGAAGACGCCCCACTCGGTGGGGGCGATGATGCGAGCCAGGGCGACGCGCGTGATCAGGGTGGTGGCCTGCGACAGAATCTGGACGAGGTAGCCGGACCCAATCGAGAGCGCGAGGTTGCCCGATGGGCGTGCCGGTTCGGCCGCGGCCGGGCTGGGCGCGGCGAGCGTCGCCTCGCTCATAGCCACTGCCCGGTCAGCTGCCGGGCGCAGACGGCGACGGCGTAGGCGTGGGAGCGGGTGCGGTCGGCGCGCCAGCCGGCCCGGATCGAGTACGCCAGCCAGAGCCCGGCATTGAGGAGGACGAGGGTGGCCGCCAGCGCGGCGGCGCCCAGCCGCGAGCCGTGCAGGCGCTGATAGCGGATCTTGCTGCTGCACAGCTGCGCGCGGCGCCGGATGCTGCCGCTCTTGCCGACGTAGTGGACCACCCGGGCGTCCGGCAGGCAGGCGATCTGCCAGCCCAGCGTCCGAGCGCGCTGGCACCAGTCGACCTCCTCGTTGTACATGAAGTAGCCGGTGTCGAGCAGGCCGACCTCACGAACCGCCAGACCGGACAGCATCATGCCGGCGCCTTCGATCCAATCGACTTTCGAGCGCACGCCGTCGTGCGCACGGGAGCGGCGCAAGCCGAGCACGTTGGCCAGCTCCTGGCCGACGGTCGGAAACCGGTCGTGGCAGCCGAGCCACCGCCCCTGCGCGTCGACCAGGCGGGGTCCCGCGGCCGCCACCCAGAGATGGCCGGCCATGTAGTCGTGCAGCGTCGTGATCGCGCCCGGCTCTGGCCGGGCATCGGTGTTGAGGACGAGCAGGTAATCGGCGGGGCACTGCTCCAGCAGCTGGTTGACGCCGGCGGCGAAGCCGCGATTTTCGGAGCTCTCCACCAGGTGCACCTGGGGATAGACCTCCGCAAGCCGCGCGGCACTGCCGTCGGTGGACCCGTTGTCGAGCACCCATACGCTGCGCGACGGGTCTTCCTCGAACAGATGGCGCACGCCATCGATCAGCAGGTCGCGCGTGTTCCAGTTGACGATGCAGATCGCCAGGCTCATGCGGGTTGCAGAAAGGCGCGTTGCTCGACGCAACGGCCGACCGCCTCCACAAACGTCTGCTGCGCGGATGTCCAGCTGTAGCGCGCCGCCGTCAGGCGGGCGTTGTCGATCAGGCGGCGGCGAAGCCGATCATCCGTCATCACCGAAAGGACCGCGGCGGCGAAGGCGGCCGGCGTGTCCGCGACCAGGACGTCTGTACCCGCGCAGACGTTGAGGCCTTCGACCGCTTTGGAGGTCGCCACCACGGGACAGCCGAGGGCAAATGCCTCCAGCACCTTGATGCGGGTGCCACCGCCGCGCAACAGGGGGACGGCGAGCACGCCGCTCGAGCTGACGAAGCGTTCGTAATCGGAGACCAGTCCCGCCAGCGACACACCGGGCACCGCCTGCAGCCGTCGCACCGTCTGCGGATCCGGCGCCTGGCCGGTGTTCACGAAGCGTGCGCCCGGCTGCCCCTTGAGGATCGACGGCCAGATCTGCGCCAGGAAGTAATCGACGGTCTCCAGGTTGGCGCGGTAGGTGAGCGATCCGGTGTAGATGACCCGCGACCGATCGGCGGGGCCCTCGAACGGGGCGGAGATCTCGGCGCCGTTCGGCACCGTGCATCCCCACGCGCGCTGCGGCCCCACCTCCTCCCGGATCCACCGCAATTCGGCATCGGACACCGCGACGTAGGCGTCGACGCGGTTCAGCATCTGCCGCAGAAAGTGTTTGAACTTCCAGATGCGGGCCTGGCTGCGAATCGTGTCCACCGGTGACTGGAAGGCAAAGGGTTCGCAGCCATCCAGGATCTTGACGAAGCGGCCATCATCGAGCCGCGAGACGTAATCGCCGGCGGCCAGCTCGTACGCGATCACCACATCGACCCGCCGGTCCTGCGCGACGCGCCGGATCTCTTCGAGCAGGGACTCTTGGTAAATCAGCCGGAAGTAGCGCGGACTCCTGGCGAGCAACGCCAGCGTCGACCTCAACCGCCCGGGCCAGCGCGATGACCAGGACGAGGTGAAGGCCACGCTGGCCAGATCCGGGTATGGCCCTTGCCCCGCGGGCGGCTCGAAGGCGAAGAGATGGCAGCGATGGCCGGCGGCTGCCAGCCCGGCCAGCAGCTTGGATGACCGGACCCGCGCCCCGTTGGTGGCGGGATACGGGAACCAGGGCGTCACGAACAGGATGTCCGTCGCGAAACCCTCAGCCGGCCGCGCCGGCGCCGACCGGCTCGTCCACAACGACCGCGGTCCAGGCGGGCGGCAGATTCTTATGGATCTCGATGCCCTCGAACTCGCGGCTCTGGCGGATGCCGCTGCCTTTTGCCCAGCGGGCCATGCGGCGGAGGCCCTCGGACAGTGGGGTAGAGGGAGCGCTGGGAAAGACGCGCTGGAACTTCGAGTGATCGGAGAATGCCAGCTTGACTTCGTTGCGCGCCTCCCGGTGGTCCAAGCGGCCGGGGATGTCCATCGCGGCGATGACCTCGAGGGCGAGCTCGTTGACGCTGTAGTGTTGGTCGCTGCCAATGTTGAACAGCTGGTTGCGAGCCGCCGGCTCGAGCGGCGCGGCGGCGATCGCCGGCGCGATGTCCTTGATGTAGGTAAAGGCGCGGCGCTGCTCGCCATCCCCGAAGATGGGCAGCGACTCGCCCTGCATCAGGCGGTTCATGAAGATGCCGATCACGTTGCGGTACTTGTCGCCCAGGTTCTGGCGTTCGCCATAGACGTTGTGCGGCCGGAAGACGACGTAGTCGAGGCCGAAGAGTTCATGGCTCGCCTTCAGCTCGAGCTCGACCGCCGCCTTCGCGATGCCATAGGAATCCTCGGGGAGCGGCGTGAGGTCCTCGCGCATGGGCAGCTGGTTGGTGCCGTAGACGGCGATCGACGAGGTGAAGGTAAAGCAACGCACCTCATAGTTGACGCTGGCGTTGATCAGGTTGACGCTGCCGAGCAGGTTGTTGGTGTAGTTGAAGCGCTTGATGAAGTGGCTCAGGCCCTCCGCGGCGTAGGCGGCCAGGTGATAGACGTAGTCGAAGCGGAAGCGATCGAACAGCCTGTCGAGCAGCTGGTGGTCGACGATCGAACCCTGGATGAAGCGGGCGCGCGGATTGACGTTTTCCGTGAAGCCCCCCGACAGGTCATCGAGCACGACGACGTCGAAGCCAAGGTTGTCGACCAGGTTGTCGACGACGTGCGAGCCGATAAAGCCCGCGCCTCCCGTGACTAATGCGGTTGTCATTGACGATTCCTCCCTAGGATTGGTGGTGCCTGGCCGCGCCGGCGGCGCGGAACGATGAGCAAGAACAGTGCGGCGATGAGCAGCAAGGCGCCGGCGACGAGCGCCGCGGGCGGTGAGATCGGTTGGGCCTGGCCGGTGACGGCCAGGTACGAGGTCGTCGACGACGTCGTCGTGGTGGTCACGGTCGCGGCGGAGAGCGCCGTGACGGCTTGATCGCTGGCGCTACCCCTCGCGCTCATCGCCGGCAAAGCTGGCGGTCGCCGTTCCGGCGCCCACCGGCTGCCTGGCACTCGCGGTGGAGCAGGCCGCCGCGCCGAGACGTCGACCTGGGCGGCCGTCAGGGAAGCCGCGTAGAACCGGTCACCGCTGAAGCTGGCGCTGACGCCGCCCTGACCGAGTGGCTGGCTGGTCGCTCCGGGCGAGCAACTGGCGAGCCCGCTGGCATCGGTTGTTGCCGAGCAAGTCTGCCGGCTCGCTCCACTGCCGAGAGCGAGGCTCACCGTCCGGCCGGCCAGCGGCGTGGTCCCATCCTCGGTGAGGACGGCCGAGAGGTGAGCGGCGACGTCGTTGACGAGAGCGGCGTCACCCCGGTACGCGAGCGCCGTTTGCTCATCCGTGATGACGAACGGAACCGTGATGGTTCTCGCCTGGAACGCATCGTCGCCCGCATAACTGATCGACAGGGTGACGCTGCCCGCGGCGGCGCTCGGAACCAGGCTGCAGGCGGCGTCGCCATTGACGCCGGTGACCGCGCTGCAGGTCTGCGATCCGAGCCCAAACGTGAGTCCGCTGTCCGGCAGCGGATTCCCCCAGACATCGGTCAGGGTGGCGGGCATGGTCACCTCGTCGTTGAAGTCGGCGGTCGTCGGCCCGCTGTAGACGAGGCTGGTGACCGCCGGTCCAGCCAGCTTGAGCGTCTCCGCAAAGAAGGCGTTCTTGGCGTCGGTGTTGATGGTCCAGTTCACCGGCACGCGCTGGAAGCCATCCACGTAGTTGTTCTGACCGGTATCGAGATATCCCCAGGAAACGCCCGAGGCGACCGAGGCATCGAGGTTGGCGACGCTGGTCGAATCCTCGTTGACCACGATCGGCGTCGGATTCGCCTTGTAGGCGGCGGACTGCCTGGTCGAGGCGACCAGGGCTTGTAGCTGGGTCCCGTCGATGCCGTTGCCGTGCAGCAGGACGAAGTCCTCCTGCGTGATCACCTCATCACTCGGCTGCTCGCCGCCCTTCCAGCTGACGCTGACCTTCAGCTTCCCGCCCGAACGGTCCTGGACCTGCTTGACGACGTTGGCCTCGTTGGCGCAATTGCCTCCGTCCAGGTAGTCGGAGAAGCCGGCATCGCACTCGTTCGCGGTCTCTATCAGCACGTTGCTGTAGCCGCCGTTGACCAGCCAATCGGTGATGTTGTTGACCGCGGCCTTCTGGGCGGTGGTGGTGTCGGGATCGTTCACCCGCTGGTTCTGGCCGTGGTAGAAGAACTGGACCATGACCACGATGCCGTTGTGGTCGGCGGCGGTGATGACCTGGTTCAGCCGGTCCATCCAGGCGGGTTTGAGTGACCCATCGGCCTTGAAGGCACTGACGATCCACGCGTGGTCACCGCCCGGACAGGGTGGGTTGGTGCTGGGGCAGCCGCCCTGCAGTCCCACCGTGATCATGCGGATGCCGTGCTGCGCGTAGGTGGGCAGCATGGCCACAAGCTCGTTGGTGTTGCGCTGCGGATCCCAGGTGTGCGTGTCGGGATAGCGCCATTCGACGGCGGTCGCCGGGTTCTCGTCATCGAAGATGCCCTGCGCCATGCGGGTGTTGAGCAGCATCCCCTGCGCGGGCTTTGCCGGAGAGGTCAGCTCGCCGTTGACGAGAAACTGGGTGCCCTGGATGGCGACCGTGGTGTGCCCCGTCCCCGACGGTGCCGCCTGCGTGGGTTGCACCGCGGGGTTGAGCGTGCTCATGCAGGAGGCGAGCAGCAGGACGCCCAGCGCGCCCACCGATAGCCGCCGTGTCGCGTGTTTCACGGATTCCCTCCCGGGTTCGCGCGTCTCATGGGCAGATCACCCCGGCGACGACGCCCGTTCCCGGATGACCGGGGTCGGGTGCATAGCCGCTGTCGGTTTTGACAATCACGATCGCTGCGGTGTCGCCGCTCACCACGCTGCCGGTCTTGCTCACGTTGCTGGCGACGATCACCGCCATATAGGGCGGCAGCGGCGCCGGCGGCGCTTCGCTATTGCCCGGGCGCGTCATCCAGCCGGCCCCGCAGGCCGGCAGCGACGGCCAGGCGGCAAAACCCTTGAAGCTGGCCGGCGCGCTGCCAGCGCCGAGCCGGTTGAGGCCGGCCCACTGGCTGCTCCAGAAGGTGACGCTCGTTCCGCTGGCGAGCTCCCCGCCAATGACGAAGACGCCCGCCGGCAGGTAGGCAAAGATCATGGTCGCGGCGCTCGTCGAGGCGGGCTGATAGACGGTGTCGCCGTCGAAGGTCGCGCGCACCTCGGCGGGCCCGAACGGTTGGTTGACGCCGGTGATCGCGCAGGCCGCTTTCCCACTGGCATCGGTGGCGGCTGTGCAGCTCTGCGCGGCGGCACCCGCGCCGAGCGTGAAGCCGACGGCGCGGCCGGCAATGGCGGTCAGCCCGTCTTCGCGCAAGGTGGCGGCGAGGTGCGCCGTCCCGCCGAGCGCGACGCTGGTGTCGCCGCTGTAGGCCAGTGCCGCTTCTTCACGGGTCACGGCAAACGATGCCGAAATGCGACTCGGCTGCAGCAGGGAGGTCCCGGCAAAGGAGACGATCAGGGGATAGGTGCCGGCCGCGAGCGACGGGCTGATGGCACAGGCCGCGACGCCGGCGGCGTTCGTTACGCCGGTGCAGGTCTGCCCGCCGAGCGCGAAGTCGATCGGCACGCCGGGGACCGCGGTCCCCTGGAGGTCCTGCAGGCGAGCCGACATCGCGGCGGGGTCGTGCGCATCCCCGGTCGTCGCTCCGCTATAGGTGATGGCGGTCGCCACGCTGTTCGGACCGGCCAGGCGCAGCGTGTTGTCGAAGAAGGCTCGCTTGGCGTCGGTATTGATGGTCCAGTTGACGGGCGGCGATTGGTAGCCGTTCAGGTAGTCGTTGACCCCGGTATCCAGGTAACCCCAGGAGACACCGGCCGCGACCGAGGCGTTCATGTTGTCGAGGCTGACGGAGTCCTCGTTGACGACGATCGGCTTCGGGTTGGCCTGGTAGGCCGCCTTGCCTTTCAGTCCGCTGATCAGGTCGACGAGCTGCTGGGTCGTCTGCCCATTGCCATGCAGAAGGACGAGGTCCTCCTGGCCGATGACGTCGTCACTCGGCATACCGCCACCGGTGAAGCTGACCGTGACCTTGAGCCTGCCGCCCGAGCGGTCCTGGACCTGCTTGACCACGTTCGCCTGGTTGGAGCAGTCGAGGTAGCTGGAAAAACCGGCGTTGCATTCATTCGCCGTCTCCACCAGGACGTTGCGATAGCCGCCGCTGACCAGCCAGTCGGTGATGTTGTTGACGGCGGTGAACTGGTCCGCCACCTTGCTTTCCTGGCCGTGGTAGAAGAACTGGACCATCACCACGATGCCGTTGTGGTCGGCGGCGCGGATCACCTGGTCGAGCCGCGTCATCCAGGCCGGCTTGAGCGACCCATCGGCGTTGAAGGCGCTCACGGTCCAGGGGTGGTCGCCGCCCGGACAGGTGAGCGCCGGCGGCGTATGTGCCGGGCAGCCGCCCTGGAGGCCGACCGTGATCATCCGGATTCCGTGTTGCGCGTAGGCGGGCAGCATCGCCAGAAACTCGTTCGTGTTCCGCTGCGGGTCCCATTGATGCGTGTCGGGGTAGACCCAGTCGCCGACCGTCGCCGGGTTGTCGTCGTCGAAGATCGCCTGGGCCATGCGGGTATTGAGCAACTGGCCCTCGGCCGGCTTACCGGGCGAGGTCAGCCGGCCATTGATCAGGAAGCGCGTCCCCTGGATGGAGACCACGGTCTGCGATGCGGAGGCGATCGCGCTCCCGGCTCCCGGCTGCAGGGCGACGGCGATAGACGCGCTGAGCAACGCCGCGACGAGCGCCACGATCGAGCGATATCCCTTCACGATCACGCCTCCTTCCTTGAATCCGATCAAAACGGTGG
>VBFX01000334.1 GCA_005889395.1 Chloroflexota bacterium | reverse complement strand
TGGTTGTCCAGGAGCCGTCGTGCTGGCTGAGGCGGCTCCGCCGCCCAAATTGCCCAGCCCGGAGGAGCTCCGCCACTTCGTGCGCGCCCAACTCACGCTCCAAGTCGATCCCGAGATCCTCGATCCTTTTTCCGCAAATCCGAACCGGAACACGATTCTCAGAGACCGAATTGGTGATGCGATCACCCAGCGTCACCTGACACCTACGGCAGACCTGGTCGATTGCCTCTTTGACGAGATCGTCGGCCTGGGGCCGCTCCAGCCACTGATGGCGGATCCGGAAATCAGTGACATCCTCGTCAACCGCTTCGACGAGATTTACATCGAGCGTCGGGGCCGACTCGAATTCGTCTCCAACGCCTTTCGGGATGAGGCACAACTCGAGCAGGTCATTCAGAAGATCGTCGCTCTCGTTGGACGAGAGATCAATATCGAAAAGCCGCTCGTCGACGCCCGCATGGTCGACGGGAGCCGTGCCAATGCGGTCTATGCCCCTGTCGGCGGCCCCACGCTTTGCATTCGAAAATTCAACCGAGTTCGCCTCGCCTTACTGCCGGACGAGCGCGATCCCAGCCAGGCGAGCTGGGCAAGTACCGGGGGTCTGTCACTTCAAATGGGAGCCTTCCTCGAGGCCATGGCAGTCGCCCGCGCGAACATCCTGATCGCCGGAGCAACCGGCTCGGGAAAGAGCACCTTGCTTCGATCGATCGTTAGCGCCTTCCCCGAAGCAGAGCGCGTCATAACGATCGAGGACACCGCCGAACTCGAACTCGACAACCCCCACTGGGTCAAGCTCGAGTGCGTCCACTCGAGAGAGCTGGCAGGCAAGTCGACGCAGGACCGCCGGCTCGATGTCGCCGACTTGGTGCAGAACGCGCTTCGCATGCGTCCCGACCGACTGATCATCGGTGAAATCCGGCATAGCAAAGAGGCCTATTACGTGCTCGAGGCACTGAACACGGGCCACGACGGCTCGGCCACCACGATTCATGCCAGCAGCTGTGCCGACGCCCTGGCGCGGCTCGAGCTCCTCATCAGCCGCGACTTCGCACAGCTCAGCCCGCCAGAGATTCGTCGCTACATTGCACGCGTTTTCGACCTGGTCGTTTTCGTCGGCCGCCTGCGGGATGGGCGCCGCTGCGTGCAAGAAATAGCCGAGCTGCGCGACGTCGATGCCAATGGTCGATACGAACTCTGCTCCGTCTTCACCAGTGAGCCCGCCACCGGGAGACACGGCATAGAGGTTGACTTCACTCCCGTTCCAGACTATCGGCCGGGTGCTCGGCTGGTCCGCAAGCTGGGGCTGCAAGGGATGCGGTGGATGTCATAGCCGCCGGTTGCCTCTCGATGGCAATCTTGTGCCTCGGCCTCGCTTTTGGCCGCAGTTCGCCAAAGAGGAGCGGCGCTCGCCCTCTCCTCGAGCGGTTGACGGCGCACTACCGCCGGCGATTGTCTGAAGCTCGGATCGCTGGTAATCCCCTGACGTACGTCGCGATCGCGTTTGTCACTCCGATCTGCCTCTTTGCCATCGGTTGGCTACAGTCGCCGGTTCTGGCGGTGTTCGCCGGGGGCGCCGGCCTCCTGGTGCCGCGTCTGTACCTCGCATGGCTGGTCCATGCGCAGTCCCGACAGAGCGAAATCGAGGCGCCTCGGTTGCTGCAAGCCGTGCTCAGTGGGTTTACCGCGGGCAGCACCTACCTTGACGCGCTGCGCCAGGCGCGCCTCACTTGCACGGACCCCTGGATCCGTGAGGACCTCGACTACGTCATTCAGCGTTTTCTCCTCGACGTCCCACTTCATGAGAGCCTGCAGACGGTTCGCGGGCGGGTAACGACTCGCAACCTGGGGCTGATCTGGGAAACGCTGATGATCTGCGCGGCGAACCAACTCCCGACGCAGGCGGCCCGCACCCTGTTCTTTGAGCTCTCGTCAACTGTTCAATTCAATGTCCAGTTGGCGAATGAGGTGCGCGCTCGCTCGTCCGGTCAGCGGGCACAGATCTGGATGCTCGCCGTCATTGTTCCGGGCATGTACCTCTACCTCAGGTTGATGAGCCCGCAGCTCCTGAGCGTGCTGGATGAAACGACCCTTGGCCGCTACCTCTTGTTTCCGCTGGCTGCGGCGCTCGAGGTGATCGGTCTCGCGCTCAGCTTCCGCATCGCTCGGTTTGAGCCATGACGTTCGGTGCCCTCTGCATAGGGCTTGCGTGTTTTGCGGGATTGCAGGCGATGTTCAGCCGTCCGCGCCTGCAACACTCATCTGCGGTCGACCTGATCCGCGCCACGACGCTCTCGCCAGTCGAGTGGCGACAGCATCAACAGGGGCAGGAGGGATGGTACCAGCGGTGGCTCCGACCCATTGCCATTCTGTGGGGCAGCCGCCTGCACCTTCGTCCGACGCGCCTCGATCCGATTTATCTGATCCAGGCCGGCATGGATCCCGATCGGATCGACGGCGTCGAGCTGCGCGTCGTGCGACTGATGAGCGCCATCGTCGGCGGGTTGATCGCGTGTCTCGTCGCGGTGCTGGCATCCGGTGCATTGG